>MFKM01000020.1 GCA_001779575.1 Candidatus Jorgensenbacteria bacterium RIFCSPLOWO2_12_FULL_42_11 | reverse complement strand
GCCAATTATTGCGATGAAATTATTTTAACCAACGAAGACCCATACGACGAAAATACAGCGACTATTTTAAACGGAATTGAAGCTGGTTTTTCGCAAATTCCAAATTCTTATTACAAGATTTTAGATCGGAAAGAAGCTATTAAAAAAGCTATTTCTTTAGCCAAAGAAGGAGACGCGGTTATAATCACCGGCAAGGGTTGCGAGCCGTGGCTTCATTTGGGAAAAGGCAAAAAAATTACCTGGGACGAACGGAAAATAACGGAAGAAATGCTTTTAGAGAAAACAAGCAGAAAGCGTTAAGCTGCCCTAAATTCATCCGAGCGCGTTTTTAGGCCCCGAGTTCTAAATTCGGGGCCTTTTATTTTGGGCTGTTTGATGAGATAAAATTGGTAAAATAAAAAGACTCCTTGTAGGGGAGTCTTTTGGAGGGAATATCCGGGCTGGAGTGGTTCATATAATTTTTTCGCTGTTTATCAGCGATTCCAGCGATCCGGTTTCGTTCTTTTTAGAACGAATCATTTTGCGCCCATCCCATTCGTTTTTAGAAAAACTTTGTGGAATGGCAAAGGGATTCTCCTCGCAACTCGGGCATTTGGTCGTGCCCGATGTTATACCGCAACCGCAACTTTTACATGGGAACATGCTCACCCCCTTTTTAATTATCAAATTTCTAATCAGAATAATATCATATATTTTTTATATTGTAAAGACCTGTAGATTTCGGTCAAGAATTGCTATACTGAATTTATGTTTAAAATAAACAAAATGGCTAATAAAAAATCTTTTAATCTTCATTACGCGATTTGCGTTTCTGGCGCTGCCGAAACCGGGCATTGTTCTTCGGGAGCCGTGGAAAAAGCGGAAGAAATCGGCCGGGAAATCGCCCGCCAGGGATTTATTTTGGCGACCGGAGCCACTATCGGCATGCCTTATTGGGCGGCCAAAGGCGCCAAAGAGGCCGGCGGCACGGTTATCGGATTCTCGCCGGCGGCTTCTAAAATCAGCCATCAAAAAACCTATCATTTGCCCGTTGATTATCACGATGTAATTATTTATACCGGTTTTGGTTATTCCGGCAGAAATCTGCTGCTGACGCGGGCTTCAGACGCCGTTATTTTTATCTGCGGCCGAATGGGAACGCTTAACGAATTTACGATTGCTTTTGAAGACGGGAAGCCGCTTGGAATTTTAGAAGGAACCGGCGGCACGGCCGATATAATCAAAGAATTGATTGTCAAAAGTTATCGCGGTCCCGGGAAAATCGCTTACGCAGAAGAGCCGGCGGAGCTTCTGAAAAAAGTCGTTGAATTGATAAAAGAAGAAGAGTTATAATTAAATAAAAGGTCGATTAAATTTTTTTACGAAAATGCCTAAAAAATCAATTAAAAGTCTTCGCAAGCCGGTTAAGAAAACAAAGCCAATTAAAAAAATAAAACCCATTGGCAAGGTAACCCATTATTTCGGAGGCATCGGTGTCGTTATAGTGAAATTCAACAAAATCGTTAAGGTCGGCGAGACGGTCAAGTTCAAAGGAGCGAACACCGATTTTGAGGAAGTAATTGAAACAATGCAGTATAATCATAAGGATATTAAAAGCGCTAAGAAAAATCAGGAAGTGGGAATTAAGGTCGCGGAAAAAGCGCGGGAAGGAGATGAAGTTTATTCCGCTGAATAATAATTTTAATGAACTTAATTTTTAATCCGCAAAATTTAGAAATTTTTGGCCAACTTTTGTTAGCCGTAACGCTTGGCAGTTTGATAGGAATGGAACGGGAACTAAGGGGCAGGTTGGCGGGGGTGAAAACCCACGCCTTGGTTTGTTTAGGCGCCGGCTTGTTCACCGTCCTTTCAACTATCGGTTTCGGGGAATTTGTCTCGGGGACCGGGCTTGATCCTTCGCGGGTGGCTTCCCAGATTGTCGTGGGAATAGGTTTTTTAGGCGCCGGTTTGATTGTTTTTCAGCAATCCCAAATTCAGGGCTTAACCACGGCCGCCGGTATCTGGACCACGGCCGCCATCGGAATGGCGATTGGCGTTAAATTCTATTTCGTTGCTTTATTCGCCACCTTTTTGGTCTTGTTGGTTTACGCAGTCCTCTATTATTTTGAGATTTTTATAGATCGTTTCCGGGACAAAACGCGGAAATTAGATTAATTTTTTAATGGAAAAATGGCGATACAATGTTGAGTTGCCGGCCCGGGGGACCGGGAAAAAGAAAATGCCTTCCAATCAAAAAGGGATTGTTTTTTGCTCAAGCTGCCGATCGGCTTATTATAAAAAATCCTGGCATCATGCCGCGCCAGCTGAACGATTGAAACTTAAAATTCACAATCCGAGGCCTGTCTTCTGCCCGGCTTGCCAGATGATCAAAGATAAAGAATTTGAAGGACAACTGATTATCAGCAATTTCCCTTTGGTTTTGGAAGCGGATTTGAATAAGCTTATTAAAAATTTTTGCCAACGGGCTTTTGAGCGCGATCCGCTTCATCGCTTGATTGATATTAAAAGCGATTCCGGTAATTTAACGGCAACCACCACCGAAAACCAATTAGCGGTTAAATTAGCCAAGAAAATCAAGGAAGTTTTCGGCAAGAATAAAGTTCAGGTAAAAATATCTTATTCTCCTAGTCCCAGCGACGCGGTTTATATTAAAATAAACTTTGTCCAATAAACCAGTCAAATTATTTTTTTGGCTATTTTTAATTTCTTTGCCTTTTGGTTTCCGGACTCTGCTTTTTCAATTCACGCCCGATTTTAATGAATATGGGGCGGTTTTTTTATACGCCAGCGATATTTTGATGGTTTTGTTTCTGGCTTGCGCGATAAAAAATCCTTTCTCGCCAAAACGACCAAAACTTGCCCTTTGGGTTTTTTGCGGCGGTTTTTTGTTTTTAGCCGGACTTTCAATTTTCTTTGCTTCTTATAAGCTCTTAGCTTTTTATAATTTTTTGAGATTGATTTTGCTGGTTTTGACCGCTTTGGCTATCGCGGAAATTTTGAAAAAAAATTGGGTCAGATTAGAAAATATCTTGGCGGTTTTAGTCGGTTCGGCGGTTTTTCAATCTCTGGTCGTTTTTTCGCAGTTTTTGAATCAGAAAAGTTTGGGTCTTTGGTTTTTGGGTGAATCGGTTTTGAGCCCGGAAGCTTTGGGAACGGCGAAAATAGTTGTTGCCGGCGGCAAAATTTTACGGGCCTACGGCACTTTCCCCCATCCCAATATTTTAGCCGCCTTTTTGTTGTTGGGACTATTCGGTTCTTATTATTTTTTATTCGCAAGTAATCGTTCCGGAAAAAAGAATTTTTTATCTGACTTAGCGGTTATTTTAGCGGTTTTTTTGATAAGCCTGGGTTTGATTTTGGCTTTTTCGCGCGCGGCCTGGTTTTTGGGAATATTTTCAACCTTGTTTTTTATTTTTTTTCTTTTCCGTCAAAAAGATTTCCGCCAACGAATTTATTATTTTTCAGCAACTTTGTTTTTTATTTTTTTGATTTTAATTTCGGGATTTGGCTGGCTGATTTTTCCCAGGGCGCAAATTTATTTAAACGAACCCGCGGTCAGTCAGAGAATCTCTTATAATGAATTGGGCTGGTATCTGGCGAAAAGTCATCCGCTGGGCGTCGGTTTGGGGAATCAGGTCGTTTTTTCAATAAAAAACGGCATCTATCAACTTTTTGGCCTGAATCAATTCTGGCAGTGGCAGCCGATACATAATATTTATTTGCTTATCGGTTCGGAAATCGGAGTTTTAGGATTATCGGTTTTTTTAGTGTTTTTGGTCAAAATCTTAATTTCTAATTTTAAATTTTTAATTTTCAAACAAACGGAAGATTATAAATATTTGCGATTCGGGATTACGACGCTAATGTTCGCGGCGTTGCTGGGTTTTGGTTTATTTGACCATTTTCTCTGGACGCTTCAGCCCGGCCGCTTGATGTTCTGGCTGGTTTTGGGAATAATATGGGGGACGCGCCCTCGTAGTTGAATGGATACAATACCTCCCTCCGAAGGAGGTGATACAGGTTCGATTCCTGTCGAGGGCACTTGACTATGTCGCAAGATTGGTTTAAAATTTTGTGAAAGCACATTAACGTATATCAAAAATAAAATATAGAAAGGAGGTGAAAAAATGAAGAGATCCATTGGATTGTTGTTGGTAATGACGTTGGCGCTAACAATAGCAACTCCGGCTTTTGCCCAGCCTGTCCTGGCAAGAGCAGCTAAGGTTTTGATTCTTCCCCTTACTGTTCCCGCGGAGTTTGTAGTAACCTTTGGCAAGAGTTTGATTGAGGAGGGATATGGCCCTCTAACTTCCTTGTCTAGGGCAACGAGCAACACCGGAGGCCGTCTATTTGGCGATACTCTTAACCTTTTTAAGGAAGGATTTTATGAGGTTGGGTATTTCGAGCCTAATGATTTAACGAAAATCATTAGTCCGCCAAAATGGGTTAGCTACGGCGACTATATCGCTACCGGAATTACTTTGGGCGCGGTTGGAGTCGTTGCCAACTGGTGGGGCGGTAATACCAAGGGCTGGACGATGGCGAAGGGTATTCTGTTTGGCGCGACGGCTGGCGCGATAACCGGTACGGCCGTACAAATAAATAGCGAAGAATAGAAACGATAAAGCCCCCTGGAAATTTTCCAGGGGGCTATTTTTTTGTTTTCAAGACATCTCTACTGTCATTTCCTTTCTTTCTTTTTCTGCCGCTTCTTCTTTTCTTTCGCGGTAATCTTTTATTATCGTCTTGGCCATCCCAAAGAAAATATAAAAGATGATTAAAAGAGAAGCGCCGATTATGAAAGCCGCGCTGATATCTTCATTCATAAAACCACCTCCTTAAAATTCTTTAATTATTTTGGCCAAGATGACCCTGGAATTTTTTCCTAAAGCTTTCTTTCTTTTTTCCGATTCTTGCCGAGCCATTTCCGGGTCGCGATGGATTGTCGTTTTCGGCACAACATTGGATTTTTTTAAATCATTCCACCAACTGACAACTAAAAATTCTTCCATTTTTCGCCTCCTTCAAATTTTTGATAAATTCTTTTAATTCTTCTTCGGTTTCCGGGAAAATATCATTATTCGGATGATAGTTTTTTGTTTTTTGGCTTTGCTGGTCCAAAATTTCGTTTTCAGATCCGCGCGAACGCATTTCTTGCCTCCTTTTTGTTTTTGTTAATGTCCTTTTCGATATCTTAGACTGATACATATTTTATCCTAAAAAACAAATTTGGTCAACTTTTCGGGTTTTAATTATTTTTTATTTATTTACTATTGTAATTCCACGATCGTGGAATTACAATAGTAAATCCTATTATTAGAAAATAGGATGTTTTCTAATGAAGTAAAGTAATGTGGTGAAATAAAAAACCAGTCCATAAAATAACGGACTGGTTATGTTTTACGCAACAATCGTTTTTACCTTCCTGGCGATAGCCAGAGAAGAAGTCAGGCCAGGGGACTCTATCCCGATTAAATTAATCAAACCGGGCAACCCTTCTTTCGTTTCTTCTTTGATTATAAAATCCCTGAATCCTTCGCCCGGGCCTTGAAGTTTGGCCCTTGTCCCCGACATATCCGCCGATAAATCTTCCAATTTAATGAAAGGCAGCATTGGACGACATTGCCGATAAAAAGATTTTTTCTTGGACTCGTCAACGACATAATCAATTTTATCAACATACTCCGCGTCCGGTCCCAGTCTTAAACCGCCAGCTAAATCCAAAATAGCATGGACGCCTAAACTGACGCTTTCTTTATCAATGGCGGGATAGACCAAATGGGAGAGATGCTTGGCCTTATCGCGGGAAACCCGGAAATAATCGCCTTTGCAATATTTTAGGGCGTATTCTTTATTTTTGGCGCCGGCCAGGCGAGCAACTTTATCAGAGCTCAAACCAGCGGCATTGATAAGGAATTGGCTGATAAAACTAAAAATATCATTATTTGAGCTCCGGATGGCGATTTTAAATCCGCTTGGCTGTTTTTCCACACCGACCAATTCGCTGTTATAGGCAAACATCGTTTCCTTGCTTTTTGCCTCTGCTTCCAGCGATTTCATCAAATTATGCGAATCAATAATCCCGGTTGACGGCGAATAGATAGCGGCAACGGCATTGACCAACGGCTCCATTGTTTTTATTTCTTCCGGTGAGAGAATTTTTAAATCACTGACTCCGTTTTTTAAGCCGTTTCGGTAGAGCTCTTCCAGTTGTTTAACGTCGGCTGGATTAATGGCCACAATCAACTTGCCTAATTTTTTGCAGCCGATATGATGTTTCTGGCAATAAGCATAAAGCAATTCCTTGCCTTCAATACACAACCTCGCTTTGAGTGAGCTCGGCGGATAATAAATCCCGGCATGGACAACTTCGCTATTCCGCGAACTGGTTTCCCGACCGAAAGAGTCGTTTTTCTCAATCACGACAATATCGGTAAAAATTTTGGAAAGTTCAGCGGCGCAAGCCAGCCCAACCACTCCCGCTCCGATGATCGTTATTTTTACGTTTTCCATTTATCGTCTCCCTTGCTTGATATATTTATTTATCAAAGAGCTTGTCTATTTGACAGATATAATAACTTGTTTTAAACCTGTGTCAAGTCAAAAACCGCAAATTGAAAATTAAAAGAGGATAATAAAAAAAATTTAAGTTTGCTTTATTGGAACAAAATCGGCGAAAATATCTGGGAAATTAAGCCAATCAAGAAAAAAAGGGCCAAGGGATAAATCCAAAAAGGCGCTTTTCGCTGGAATCTTCTTTCCAGGAATTTTTTATAAATGAAAATAACAATAATCGCTTCCAGCCCCAGCATTACCGCTCCGGTGAGAGAAATTACTCCCAGAAAGTTTTTAATTCCCAAAAGATACAGCAATAACGGGGAAAAACAAGCGATAAACCAAGAAGTTTTTTCCGGCAATTTTAAGTCGTGCCGAAAAATTTTTTTTAAGGTCAAGCCGAGGGTAATAAAAGAAGTGAAAGTGGTCAGGACGCCGAAAACAAAACCAAGAGGAGCTATTTTGTCGCCGATAGCCAGGGCGAAACCGGAGAAAGCGTCAGGCGAAGTTTTGGTTCCGCTGACGCCGAGAATGATAAAAATAAACGAAAGATAAAAAAGGCCGGCCAAAACAATGCCCGAACTTATAACCAGGCGCAGTTTTTTTCTTTCTCTTTCCACCATCTCTTTGACCTCGGGCACCAAAGACAGTCCCCAAAGAGAAAAGAGAATCGCCCCGTAGGGAAGCAATAGGTAATGAGGATTAAAAGTAAAAAGATTTTCTAAGCGCAAAAAAGGCAGTCCCCGGGAAAAGAAAAGCAGGAGAATAAGAACAAAAGTCAGCACCATTATCATTTCGGTCTTGGCGATGCCTTTTATCCCTTTATAAATCAAAAAAGCTCCAAAGGAAAAATAGAGCAAGGTGTAAATAAGTTCCCCGCCGCCGAAATAGGGATTAAAATACAAAGTGAAAAATTTTCCTCCGAGAATAAGATAGGCCAAAAGAGCGCCAATCAAACCCGACGAAGAAACAATCAGGCTGAATTTCCCCCAGCCTTTTCCCAGATATTCTTCGGCGTAACCGGGGACGCGGGCAATTATATGAGTATCGCGACTGACTTCGGCCAAAAGAAAATGGACGATGATGGTTAAAATTATTAAAATAAAAGCATAAACCACCATTGCCCCAAAACCGATTTTGGAAGCAATATAGGGCAAACCAAAAAGTCCAACCCCGATTACGGTGCCGACAAAAACGGCTAACGCTTCTAAAAACTTAGTCAATTTTTACTTTTATTTTTTTGGCTTTCAGGCGTTCAATTTTGGGCATCCGGATAGTCAGGATCCCGTTTTTGATGATGGCGGTGGAACGTTCGGGGTCTATTTCTTGAGGCAGGATAAGGGAACTGGAGAAAGAGCCCCAAAAACATTCTTGGTAGAAATAATCTTTTTCTTTAATTTCTTCTTCTTTTTCCCTTTTTCCCCGGACAGTCACGCTTTCGGTCGTAATGTTGACGTCCAATTCTTCCGGCGAGACACCGGCCACTGTTGACTGAACGATGATTTCGCCGTCATTTTGATAGACATCAACGGTCAGTTGCCCTTCGCATTCTTTGCTCATCTCTCCGTCTAAAAATTCCTCCGGATTTTTATTTTCTTGGTTCATAGATTCATTATACCATTTTCCTTAATTTCTCAAAATTAACCAGAACAAAGATAGCGCTTAAAATCAGGAATAAACCGGGAAAAATAAAATTGGCCGACGGGGATTTTATTATCAAATAATTAAAAATTGCGTGAATCAATCCGGCCAGCAACAAGCCGTAGCCGATATTTTTTAAAAGAGATTTTTTGAGTATTCCAACGGCCCAGTAATAGCCTGTTAGGCCGGAAGCCAAAGCGTGGAGCAGGGTGGCTCCGACAAAACGCAGGGCGGTGGCGCTGAAGGCCGTGGTCAATAAAACAGCGCTTCCCGGTTCCGGATGGAAAATCTTGCCTATGATTAAAATGTTCTCTATGGTGGCGAAACCCAAAGCCGCCGTGACTGTGTAAATCATGGCGTCAATTGGTTCGTTGAATTCGGGATTTTTGTCAGTTATCCAAAAAGCGGCAATAAATTTGAAAAATTCTTCAATCATGGCCAAGGCAACGATTGAAACAAGCGCGGTGGTTTTGATATCAAAGAAATCAAGAGCGTCTTCGGTTAAAAGCTGGAGAATAATTACCGGCACGGCCATTAAACCGCCTACCGTAAAAGTCAGAAGAAGCAAGTGTTTTGGTTCGGGATGGGGATCTTCTTGGAGATAAAAAAATACCCAGATTAAACCCGGCAGGATTCCCAAAAGCATCATCAAGAAAATCATCTTATTAATTCAATTTCGCAATCATTAATAATTTTTGTTTTTTTGAAGGAAAATTTTGATGGATTTCTTCGGTGACAAAAGGCATAAAAGGATGGAGCGTTGAGAGGGATTGCGAAAGAACATAGAAGAGAATTGTTTTCGTGGTTTTTCGGGTTTTCGGGTTAATAATTTGAGATTTTGATTTCTCCAAATAAACATCGCAGAATTGGTGCCAGAAAAAATCATAAATTGTTCGCAGGGCGTGGCCGAATCGGAAATTTTCTATATCATCGGCTGTCGATTTTCGGGCAGTTTTCAATTGTTTGAGGATTTTTTTGTCGGCCGCGGTCTTCGGTTTTGGTTCTCTTGCCGGCAGGCTAATTTTCGTTTTTTCGTTTTGTTGCAAAACAAAGCGGGCGGCGTTCCAGATTTTGTTGCAAAACTTTTTTCCGGCCAAAACCGCAGTTTCGTCCCAATGAATGTCTTGGTTGGACATCATCTGCCAGATAATTCCGAAACGAGTGGCATCGGCGCCAAAAATCTCAATTAAATCCAAAGGATTGACGCCCGTGCCTAAACTCTTAGACATTCTTTTGCCTTCTTTGGTTAAAACAGTCGGATGAATAAAAGTTTTGGCAAAAGGTTCCCGGCTAAAAAATTCCAGTCCTGAAAAAATCATTCTGGTTACCCAGAGATTAATGATACCGCGATCCGTGACCAAAACGGCGCTTGGGTAAAATTTCTTTAAATCGTTTCTTGCTAATTCCGCGAACGGCCAGAGGGCGGAAGAAAACCAAGTATCAAGAACATCAGGAATTTGTTGATATTCCGAATGACAAGTCGGGCATTTCTTTACTGATTTGGTAAGCGACACAATAAAATTATTTTTTAACTCCTGATGTCCTAATTCAGAATTCAGAATTCTAAATTCTGAATTACTGCCAGTTTGGCAATGGCATTGCCAAACTGGCAGTTGATGGCCCCACCAAATTTGCCGGGAAATACACCAATCCTTGATGTTTTTCAGCCAATCAAAATAAGTTTTTTCAAACTTTTTGGGGATGATTTCGGTTTTTCGGGAACGCACGGCCTTTTCGGCCATTTTTGCCAAAGCCGGCATTTTCAGAAACCATTGCTGGCTGGGAATCGGTTCAATTTTTGCCTGGCAGCGATAACAGCGGGCGACATTGTGATTGTAATCTTCCGTTTTCTCAATCAAGTTCCGGTTTTTTAATTCTTCAATTATTTTTTCTCTGGCTTCAAGGGCTTTCAATCCTTCAAAACCGGGGCCGGCTAATTTCGTCATTCGTCCTTTTTCGTCAATGATTTTATAAAAAGGCAGATTATGGCGCTGGGCGATTTCGGCGTCCAAAAGGTCGTGGGCGGGTGTCACTTTGACCGCGCCGGTGCCGAAGTCGGGGTCTATCGCTTTATCGGCGATCATGGGAATTTCTCGGTTTTGTCTCCCTTCGGGAGATCCCTCGTAGGGGGAAATCGGCAAAATGACTTTTTGGTCAATCAGGTCTTGGTATCTTTTGTCTTGGGGATTGACGGCTACGGCCGCGTCGCCGAGCATTGTTTCCGGTCTGGTTGTGGCCACGACAATATATTTAAAATTTGAAATTTGAGATTTGAGATTATATCGCAGATACCAGAGATGGCTTTTTTCTTCTTGATATTCAATTTCTAAATCCGAAAGACTGGTTTGGCAGCGGGGACACCAATTAACGACTCTCTCGCCGCGGTAAATCAACCCTTTCTCGTGATAATGAATAAAGGCTTTTTTAACTTCTTCGCTGTATTTGGGGTCCATCGTAAAACGCGTTCGCGACCAGTCGGCGGAAAGGCCGAGTTTCTTGAGTTGTCCCAAAATAATATGGCCGTATTTTTCTTTCCACTCCCAGACCGCTTGAATGAATTTTTCCCGACCCAAATCAAACCGGCTGACGCCATTTTTCTTGAGTTCTTTTTCCACGGCATTTTGGGCGGCGATACCGGCGTGGTCGGTGCCGGGCAGGCAAACTGCCCCCAACCCCCGCATTCGTTTGAAACGGATTAGAATATCAATAATGGTCGCGTTTAAAGCGTGGCCCATGTGCAGAGAACCGGTGATGTTAGGCGGGGGAAGCAATATGGCATAGCTTTGAGCTTTGGGTTTTGAACTTTTAGAAACCGGCAATTTATCGGGATTGAAATAGCCGCTTTTTGACCAAAGATTATAAATTTTTTCTTCGGTTTGTTTGGGGTCGTAGGCTTTTTCCATTGTATTTATTTTAAAGGTTTAAGTTGCCTTGGGCAATAAGACGTTTTTTTCTTTTTTTTAGATGGTCA
>MFKM01000019.1:3866-24995 GCA_001779575.1 Candidatus Jorgensenbacteria bacterium RIFCSPLOWO2_12_FULL_42_11 | reverse complement strand
AGGGAGGGGTTCAAAATTGTTAGTTGAGTTGCCAAAAGCCAAATAAAATGCGATGCTAGATGTGTAAAATGTAAGCTATGGCCCCATCATCTAGTGGTTAGGATATTGGGTTTTCATCCCAAAAACACCGGTTCGACTCCGGTTGGGGCTACAAAATAGTCATTAGCCATCAGTTGTTAGGTTATTAGTTGGCGCTCTTATGGACGACATCAAAAAATCCAAAAAAGAAATCAATAATACGCGATTAGAAGTTGATCTGCGTGAATCCGCGTCTGGCTCGCGTCAGCCCGCGATAGTGGAATGGCAGGCGCCGGCTTTCAGGTATTATCTCAAAGACGTTTCCTGGTATTGGTTGAGTTTTATTATTGCTATTTTATTAACGGCTTTCGCCGTCTGGCAAAAAAATTTTCTTTTCGCCATTTTTATTTTATTGGCTGAAATTTCGGTTTTGATTTTAGCCCGTCGCCAGCCGGAATTAATCAAATTTAAAGCCGATGACAAAGGAATTGCCATTGCCGGCAAAGTTTATCTTTTCAGCGATTTGGAAAATTTTTGTTTCCGGTCTGACGACGAAGATAAAAACTTTGAAGAATTAATCCTAAAAAGAAAAACCCATTTCAACCCTTATCTGAAGATTTTCGTTGACGCCGGTGTTTCTTCGGCCGTCCGCGGCATTATCAGCCAAAAGTTAACCGAAGAAGCATACGAAGATTCCCTGCTTGAAAGTATTTTCAAGTGGTTGCGGTTTTGAAAACGGGGATGTTTGTTCGTCGCCTGTTTCGTAATAATTAAATTAGCGGGGATTGACATTGGCTTAGCCGGTGCTATAATGTATTTATTAATAAAGGTCGCCCCGAATGGCGACTATTTTTATAAAATTTAATAAAAAATATGAAAATGGATCTTAAGACATTAGCTTCGGCGGTAAATCAGATTTCTGAAGAAAGAGGAATTGAGCCGAAGGAAGTATTGGCCGGTATCGAAGAGGCCATCGCCGCCGCCTACAAAAAACAGTACCGCGAGAGATCGGAAATTGTGAAGTCCAAATTTGATTTGAAAACCGGCGCGCTTAAATTCCGGCAGGTAAAAACCGTTGTTGATGAAACCACGGTCAGATTTGACGAAGCCGAGCAAGCCGAAGGGGGAGCAACGATATCTTCGGTGGAAGAAGAAAAGCCAAGATATAATCCTGACCGCCATATTCTTTTTGAAGAGGCCAAAAAGATTAAACCCGATGTCGCGCTTGATGAAGAATTGGAATTTCCTTTGGAGGAGCATGAAGATTTTGGCCGGATCGCCGCTCAAACCGCCAAGCAGGTTATTCTGCAAAAATTGAAAGAATCGGAACGGGAAGCGGTTCGCGCCGAGTTCCAGGGCAAAGAAGGCGAAATCATCAGCGGCGTTGTCCAGCGTTTTGACCGCGGCAATGTTTATGTGGATTTGGGCCGGACTCTGGGAGTGATGTTTCCCAATGAATGCATCCCCGGCGAGCATTATCGCCTCAACGAACGATTGCGGTTCTACGTTTTGGCTGTCCAGGAAGACGCGAAATTACCGGGCGTTATTCTTTCCCGAAGCCATCCCCAATTCGTGGTCAAGCTTTTTGAATTGGAAGTTCCGGAAGTCGCCGAAGGAGTAGTTGAGATAAAAGCTATGGCCCGCGAATCCGGCCATCGGACTAAAGTTTCAGTTTATTCCAAAGAAGAAAAGGTTGATCCGGTTGGAAGCATGGTTGGCCAGCGAGGAACGCGGGTAATGGCCGTGACCAATGAACTAGGCAACGAGAAAATTGACATTATAGAATGGGCGGAAGAACCGGCGAAATTTATCGCTAACGCTTTTTCGCCGGCCAAAGTCATTTCGGTTGAAATTTTGCCTCGGCGCGAGGCTCGGGTTTTCGTGGCCGAAGATCAATTAAGCTTGGCTTTGGGCAAAGGAGGCGAAAACGTGCGTTTGGCCGCTAAATTAACCGGTTTCAAAATTGATGTCCGTTCTCAATCCCGGCCCGAAGAAATTCAGCAAGGAGGAGTGGTTGACGTAGAAGAAACTCCGGCGGCAAATATTGTTGCCGAAGAAATTAAAAAAGCCGAACAAACCGAAAAGCCGGAATAATCGCGTCTGAAATAAAAATTAATTATAATTAATTAATAAAAAATGAACAAAAAAATAACCAATCAATCCGAAGAAGAAATTTTTGGCCAATATTTAATTCCGACGGTTATTGAAAAGTCGCCGTTGGGCGAGCGCGCTTACGATATTTATTCCCGCTTGCTGAAAGAAAGGATTGTCTTTTTGGCCGGACCGATTAACGACGCTTTGGCCAACATAGTCATAGCCCAGCTTTTGTTTCTGGAGCACGAAGACCCCAAGAAAGACATCAAGCTTTACATTAACAGCCCCGGAGGGGTGGCCACCGCCGGTTTGGCTATTTACGACACCATTCAATACATTAAGCCCGATGTTTCCACGATTTGCGTGGGGATGGCCGCTTCAGCCGCCGCCATTCTTTTGGGCGCCGGCCAGAAAGGCAAAAGATTGGCTTTGCCTAATTCCGAAATTTTGCTTCACCAGGTAATGGGCGGAGTTGAAGGCCAGGCTACGGAAGTCCAGATTGCCGCCAAGCACATCATCCAGGTGAAAAATCGCATTACTCAAATTCTGGCGAAACACACCGGCCAGCCGATAAATAAAATAGAAAAAGACACCGACCGCGATTTTTATCTTACTCCCCAGGATGCCAAGGAATACGGTTTGATAGACCAGATTATCAAGACCAAATAAAAAATCATGAATCATGGGACAGTGATTCATTATCTCAACGGAAAATTTATTGACGGCTCAAAAGCCCTTATTAAGGTTAACGAGCTTGGCTTGCTTCGCGGTTACGGGATTTTTGATTATTTCAGGACTTACGACAGAAAACCTTTTCACTTAGAAGATCACCTTCGTCGTTTCTTCAAATCGGCCGCGGCTTTTAATTTGAAGCCGCCGTTTTCCGTAAAAGAAATAGAAAGGATTGTTTTGGAATTAATCAAAAGAAATAAAAATTTCCGGGAATTGGGCTTTCGGATTGTTTTAACCGGCGGGGAAACCGCGGACGGCAAAACTTCCGCCAGGCCGACTTTTTTTATCATGGTTGCCAGACCTTCTTTTTCCCCCAAGGAAGTTTATTCAAACGGAGTCAGAATTCTGACCTTTAATTATCGCCGGGAATTTCCGGAAATAAAAACCACCAATTATTTGCTGGCGGTTTCCCGATGGCGCGATGTTTTGCGGAAAAAAGCCGCGGAAATTCTTTATGTTTGGCAAGGAAAAGTTTTAGAGGCCTCTACTTCCAATTTTTTCATGGTGAAAAATAAAATCCTGTTTACGTCCAAAACCGAGATTTTAAAAGGAGTAACCAGAAAATTGGTCATCAAATTGGCCAAAAAAAATAAAATTAAGATTGTTGAAAAAGATATTTATTTAAAAGAGGCCTTGGAAGCCGACGAATGTTTCATGACCGCCACCGACAAAGAAATTATGCCGGTGGTAAGAATTGATAGATTCAAAATCAAAAACGGCCGAGTTGGAGAAATCACTGAAAAATTGATTGAGTTTTTTAAGGAACATACGGAAAATTTTTCTTAAAAACAAAAGCCGAGGCCTAAACCTCGGCTATTTTTTCTCCTTTAATTTTTGGATAACTTTTATGAAAGAACCGTTAGTTTCGGCTAGGATAAAGCGAAACCCTAAATTTTTCGCAAATTGTTTATCGCTTTCCCGGTCTCCACAAACAAAAGATTTTTTAAACTCAATTCTGTTTTTATTGGCTTTTAGATATTTGTCTACCAAGCCGGTCTTGGGTTTACGGCAGGCGCATTTATCTTGAGAAAGATGGGGGCATATAAATATTTTCTCAAACACTATGCCGTTTTGTTTAAAGATTTTCAGCATTAGATTATGAGGAGCCTCAAAATCATTTTTAGGAAAAGAAGGGGTTCCTAAGCCATCTTGGTTTGAAATCATTATGAGCCCATATCCTAAAGACCTCAGTTTTTGAAGACCCTCAATTACTCCGTCAAGTATCCGGAGTTTTTCAATGCCGTCAATTTGAAATGTGTCTGGCGGTTCAAAAATTAAAGTTCCATCTCTATCTAAAAACACATATTTTCTTTTCATGGTTTATACCTCCCTTTTTAATTTTTTGTTAAAGTTCTCTTTGGGGTATCTTTATGACTGCGCTCGAACTTACTTTATCAAAAACGGCTGAACAAGGGAAGCCGCCCAGCCGCCGCTCGCTGACGCTCGCCGCCAAGCAAAACATTCTTTTCCTTATTAGAAGAATTTTTTGGTGGCGCGCGCAAATCAGAAATCGTAAAGTCTAATCAATGGAGCGGGAGACGGGATTCGCACCCGCGACCTTCTCGTTGGCAACGAGACGTTCTGCTACTGAACTACTCCCGCAATTTTTAAACCCTAAATTATAGATTTATTTTCTAAATTCTATTCTTGTGGCGGCTGGCTGCCTGGTCCTTTGACCGAAGGCGAACCGGTGGGCCCGCGGAAAGCCGATGATTGATTTACGGCCCGAATTTCTTCTTGTTGAAATTGAGGCGAAAGATTTTCTGAAGAAATTTTTGTCGCTCGCGGCGTCAAAATCAAATACAGCCCCAACAAAATCACCAAGATGATTATATAAATGATAATCCTTTTCCGCATATTTTCAATTATGGCATTATAGCAATTTCGCGCTTTTCTGAAAAGGCTTAACAACTTTCTTGTTTTTGCTGTATTATTATAGTCGTTCTTTGGTAATTTAAAAATGGATGTTAATCAAAAAGGAGGAGAAATGACGAGTCCTAAAAATTTTAATAAAATTGAAAGCGATGTCCATCAGATGCTCGGCGATATTAAAATCCAAGAAATCTGCCATTGGAAGACATTTCCAAATTACTGGCTTTTAATTATTGGTTTTAGGCAGAAAGTAATTTCTGGATTTTTCTGGAAGGAGGTTTAAAATGATTTTTTTGAAGATTTTAGTAATTACTTTCGGATGTTTTATTCTTTTAGTCTGCGCTTTAGCGATATTTTTAGTCGGGACGCCCTCCACGTTTAATGAGTTAGTCTTCCCCAAACGTTAATTTTAACCCCGTCAACTTATAAAAATGACGGGGTTTATTTTTTTTGAAAATAAACTAAAATAAGATAAGAAGAGGACGGTTAGCTCAATGGCAGAGCGCTTCGTTTACACCGAAGAGGCCGCTGGCTCAATCCCAGCACCGTCCACTAGGTAAAAATCTAACGAGGTAAGCCAAGGAGTAGGTTGATTCAGCTCAATAAATAAAAACGTAGGTTTTATGAGCTTATTGAAGAATATAGATAAAACCTACACTTTCAAAATGTTTTACACTTTTGTGTAAAACATCGATATTTTACATTTTTTGCCAGACAGGCCAGTAATGCGATGAATACTACGCTTTTTGGATTTTGACGAAAAAATGCAAAAAACGATGTTTATGCGCAAACAATCGTTTTTGAAAATTTTGAAAGCTGGTTTTTAATTTTTAGGGACACAAATGAATATTTTCATCAAAAAATCCCGATTTATATAATTTATAAAGATTTCTATAAGGATATAGCACATCTGAATTACCAATATTTTCTAACCACTCCATAAATTGCTTAGCTTTATAACCATGCAATTTCTTATAAAATAAAGGAATGATTTTATCTTTTAGAGATATGTAGTCACGAACAATCAATTTAGCCATTCTCCCCCGATTAATACCGTCTTTCCTATAAGGTCCTAAAATATAGATAGAATTCGGCAATCCTAAAGTATTTCTTAATTTTCTTAATAATTCCCGGTCGCGTTCATGCATCTGGATAACGAAAGTCGGAATTTTCTCTATTTTAATTGATTTTTTATATTTGGTTGTACGCTTATCAAAAGTAAAACAACCTTCTCCTTCAACTAATCCGCGAATATATTCAAAAGAAAGAATTCCTATATATTTATTAATCATTCTAAATATTATATCATATAAAATATGACCCCAAAAACTGAATTAGGAAAATTAGGCGAGGATTTGGCCTGTAGATATCTTGTGGACAAGAATTATAAAATCATTGAACGCAACCATAGAAAGCCCTGGGGAGAATTAGACATCATTGCCAAAAGTCCAGACAAAACCTTAGTTTTTGTGGAGGTGAAGACAATGCGGCAATTCGGCAATCAATTCGGCAATCAGGCAAATAGTTATCCCCAATTGCCGAATTCAGCAATTGAGCCGGAAATGCAAATGACTCAAGCCAAAATCAAAAAAACAAAAAGAATCGCTTCTTTGTATGCTGGCGCCTTTCCGGAAAAAATAGACGAAAAGGCCGGCTGGAGAATTGATTTAGTTGCTTTGACAATTAACGGAAAAGATTGTTTGATAAATCATTATGAAAATATCTAAGATGTGAATAATACAATGATTAGACAAGGGAGTGAAAAAGGGAGTGAAAGAGGTATTGCCATGCTCAACCCAAATAAAATTTTGATTTAGTCGATAATTCTTTGATTGCCGAACTTAAAAGGCAGACTAAAATTATAGTCTGCCTTTTTATTTTTCTACGGAAGCACCATGTGTTGTGGATAAAATCAGAATCTAGTTGCTTGCCTTTTAGTAATTTTCAGTATATTATAAATAATATGCCCACCATGAAATGTAAAACATGCGGAAATGATTTTTATGCGAAACCAAATTGGATAAAAAAGGGATGGGGCAAATATTGTTCAATAAAATGCCAACATGAAAGTCTTAAAAATGGAAGGTTCGTTGAGTGTTTCCTTTGTAAAAAGAAGATCTATAGAACGCTGAAAAATCTTAAAAGGTCAAAGAGCAAAAAATATTTTTGTAGTAAATCTTGCCAAACAATTTGGAGAAATTCTATCATATATATAGGTAGCAACCATTCAAATTGGAAAGGAGGTGGAAGTATTTATAGGGACATATTACTTCGTCAGAATAGGCCTCAAATCTGTAAAAGATGTGGAATAAGAGACGAAAGATTATTAGCCGTGCATCATATTGATAGAAACAGAAATAATAGCAGAGTGGAAAATTTGATTTGGCTCTGTTATAATTGTCATCATTTGGTTCATCATAATATAAAGGAGAACCAGAAATTAATGGAGACATTGGTGTAGCAGCAGCACAAAGGTTTGTGGAGCCTTCGGCAGGGGTGCAAATCCCCTATGTCTCCCCGAAAAAATGAAAATTTATAAAAAAATATTTATCGGTTTTGTTGTTGTTATTACCGTTTTTGGCTTGGTGGCTTTTTCTTTTCCTGTTGGTAATTTTTCTAAACCGCAACCGCGAAGCTCCTCTCCTGAAATAGAAAAAAATAGCGCCGCTTCTCTGGCTCCCGTCGCGCCGGTTTCAACTTCTTCAACTTCTCCGGCCACTACGAGCTCGGTTCCAAATTCATGGGGAGCCAGTTTTGAAGAAATGTTCGGTTTTTCGGATTTAAACAAGGAAAGCGATTTGTTGGGCAAAACGGGAACCGGCAGTTCCACCGGCAACGCTATTGATGAAATTTTTAAGGAATTAAATCAGTGATAAAAAAAGAGAAGAAAAAGATTGTCGTTATCGGCGGCGGAACGGGAATTTTTTCCGTTCTCAACGGCTTAAAAAATTATTTTGACGATGTTTCGGCTATTGTTAGCATGGCTGATGACGGCGGCTCTACCGGGATTTTACGGGAAGAATTTGGGATTTTGCCGCCCGGCGATGTTCGTCGAGCCATTGTTGCTTTAGCTTGCTCGGATAACAAAATTTTATCCGAGCTTTTTAATTATCGCTTTAAAGAAGGTCGGGGCTTAGCCGGTCACACTTTTGGCAATTTAATGATTGCCGCCTTGGAACGGATTACCGGCAGTTTTGACAAGGCGATAAAAGAAGCCAGTAAAATTTTTGCTTTAAAAGGAAAAGTGATACCGGTAACGCTTCAGCACACCCGGCTTCACGCTAAATTAGAAAATGGCCAGATTGTTTCCAAAGAAAGCAATATTGATATTCCGCGACACGATGGCCATTTAAAGATAAAAAAAGTTTGGTTAAAACCAACGGCGAGATTAAATTCCGAAGCCGAAAAAGAAATTCTGGCGGCTGATTTAATTATCATTGGTCCTGGCGATCTTTATACCAGTTTGATCCCCAATCTTTTGGTGAGGGGTCTGAAAAAATCTCTGAAGCAGACCAATGCCAAAATTATTTATTTTGTCAATTTAATGACCAAGCACGGCGAGACCGATAGTTTCCGGGCTTCGGATTTTTTGAGGGTCTTGGAAAATTATTTAGGAAAAGGAGTTTTGGATTATGTGGCGGTCAACAGCAAAAAACCCGCGCCCGTCAGATTGCGGCCTTACGTTTCGGAACGGGCATATCTAGTGGAAAACGATTTTAAAAAAACAAACAAAAAGCCGATTTTGATAGCGGCTGATTTAATGAGACCGCGGGGCTTTATCAGGCATGACGCTGAAAAAACCGCTAACATTATAAAAAAATTTCTTCAGGCATGATATAATGTCATCATTATGTCTAAATCTTTCTTATTTAAACTGGGTTCGGGTTTAGTAGTCGGTCTCCTGGTCGGCGTTATTGTTTTGGCTTTTAATAATCCGACAGGCAATCCGACTACCGGAGGCGGCGTTGTCGGTGTCGGTTCCGGCGCTCCTGCCAATTCTTTTTATATCAATTCTTCCGGCAATGTCGGCATCTGGACGGCGGCGCCGGGGGCGAAATTGGAAATCGCGGGTCAAATAAAAATTACCGGCGGTGTTCCGGGCGCAAACAAGGTTTTGACTTCCGATGCCGCTGGATTGGCAAGTTGGCAGGCGCCTTCTTCTCCCGGCGTAACTTTGCCTTCCGGGGCGGTGTTTATGATGATAACGGGGAGTTGTCCCGCGGGCACGACTGACGCATCGGCAACCTATGCCAATAAATTTTTAAGGATAAACGCAACGCAAGGTTCTACTGGTGGTTCTGATACATTAAGTATAGCCACAGCAAATTTACCCAGTCATACTCATCCTGTAACGGTATATTCAGGTGCAGGAAGCGGTGCGCAACAATGGCCTACGAATGGAGAAGGAGATGGGAATGTGCCAACTTATTCTGTAACTTTTGATTCAGGTTCAACGGGTTCAGGGGTAGCGGCGACGATAACCAACCCTTACGTAACCGCCAAGATGTGCCAGGTAAATTAAATCTCTGTTGGAGTTTACGCTTTAGCCGGTGTTTGAGCGGCGGCGAAAGTTTGTTTTTTTATTTCTTCCAAGAGTTTTTTATCTTCTTTTAGCTTCGCTTTAGTCGCTTCCAAGCCCACGCCCAGCTTTTCTTTCCCGAAGCTGTAAGTATTGCCGGATTTAACGACAGTGTTGTATTTCAGGGCGGTATTTAGAACATCGGCTTCGGGAGAAATTCCCTGGCCGTAAATGATTTCAAACTCGGCGGTTTTAAAAGGCGGCGCCACTTTATTTTTGACCACTTTGGCTTCAACCATCTGGCCGACTATTTCTTCGCCTTTTTTGAGCTTGGCTCTTGCCCTGATGTCAATCCGAATAGAAGAGAAAAATTTTAAAGCCCGGCCGCCCGGGGTCGTTTCCGGATTGCCGAACATAATGCCGATTTTCATCCGGATTTGGTTGATGAAAATAATGACGGTTTTTGATTTGGAAGCGATGGCGGTTAGTTTTCTCATGGCCTGGCCCATCATCCGGGCTTGCAGGCCCATAAATTGGTCGCCCATTTCGCCTTCAATTTCCGCTCGCGGCGTTAAAGCCGCCACCGAATCCACCACGACCAAATCAATCATTCCCGACCTGACCAGGCTTTCCAGGATGTTTAAAGCGTCTTCGCCGCAGTCCGGCTGGGAAAGCAAAAGGTCGTCGGTTTTGACCCCTAATTTTTTGGCGTA
Organism: Candidatus Jorgensenbacteria bacterium RIFCSPLOWO2_12_FULL_42_11; assembly: GCA_001779575.1. Taxonomy (GTDB): domain Bacteria; phylum Patescibacteriota; class Minisyncoccia; order UBA6257; family MFKM01; genus MFKM01. Next base: position 15,047 of record MFKM01000019.1, on the reverse strand, counting down.
ATCAATGTCAAAAGCGTGTTCGGCGTCAATGTAAGCCGCTTTGCCGCCTTTTTTTTGCAGTTCGGCGATGGCGTGGAGGGTGAGCGTGCTTTTGCCCGACATTTCCGGGCCATAAATTTCCACGGTCCGGCCGCGCGGCAAACCGCCAGCTCCCAGAGCCAGGTCTAACGAAAAAGCGCCGGAGGGTATGGTTTCAGTTTTGGCGATTTTTTGATCCCCCAAAAGCATTATCGCTCCTTCCCCGAATTTATCCTTGAGATTTTCTATTAAATCGGAAAAATCTTTATCTTGGTTGGCCTTGTCCATTGTTGGGTAAATATAAAACCTGTTTAGTAATTGTTGTTTCCCGACCGAGAAATCTTTTTATTCGGAATTGGATTATATTCAATCCGGTTTGGAGAGAAAAATCTTTTTGGAAATAACCGGCTTCGTCAACGTAAACTTTTTCATTGTTAATGGTTAATTGGTCTCCCGATTTCACTTGGCCTTCAATTTTAATAATTGGTTCGGCGATAACCAAATCGCTTGAGTTCATTAATTGTCCCGTCAGCGACAAGGCGGGTTTCCCCAGGAAAAAATCGTATCGGAAAATAAAATAGCCGGTAAGCAAAACGACAACCATAGATAAAAAAACAATAGTTTTGTTTAAAGGTTTGGGGCGGTAACGATTAAGGGGCAGCCGGTCATTCAGGCCGGATTTTTTGAGCTGGGCGTTTTTTTGATGTTCCTGCCAGAGTTTCTGTCCGTCAAGCCCCAAAACGTCGGCAATCTTAAAAAAATAATTTCGGACATAAGGCGATGGCGGCAATTTTTCGTATTTTTCTTCAACCAGCGATTCCAAAAATCTTTCCGAGATTCCGGTTAATTCCGAGAGCTTGGTTATGGTGATGTTTTTATCTTTCAGGATTTCAGCCAGCATGTCTTAATTATATCCGCCTGATTTTTTTTGTAAAATTTTGGCGGTTGGGGTTTTGCCGGCTGTTTGCGGCCTTTATTCTCGTAATTTAAAGCTGTTCGCTATTTGGCTCTGATTCTTCAACTAATCCGCTGGCTTCATCAAAGTAAACTTCTCTGGGCTTGGCTCCTTCGCCCGGCCCGATTATTCCTTTGTTTTCCATAATATCCAAGAGCCGGGCCGCCCGGGCATAGCCGATTTTCAAGCGACGCTGGAGCAGCGAAGCCGAGGCCTTTTTGGCCGCTTGCACCACTTCCAGCGCTTCATTAAACAGTTCGTCTCCGTCATCTTCCGACGGCTGGTTGAAAATATTAAAAGCCGACTTCTGATTTTGATTCTGGTTCTGGTTCTGGTTCTGGTTGTCGTTTAATAACGGCGATTCGTTCTCTTGCTCTTCCTCGGTTATTTCCGGTTCGTTGTTGGTTCTTGTGAAGCTCGTCACTTTTTTTATTTCTTCTTCGGAAACATAACAACTTTGGATTCTTTTCGGTTTGGAAAATTCCGACGAAACAAAAAGCAGGTCGCCCCGGCCCAACAATTTTTCCGCTCCGGCCGTGTCAAGAATGGTTCGGGAATCTATCTGGCTGGCTACCTGCAAAGCGATGCGGGAGGTGATGTTGGCTTTAATCAAGCCGGTGACGACTTCCACTGACGGCCTTTGGGTGGAAACCACCAGATGAAGGCCGGTCGCCCGGGCCATTTGAGCCAAACGGATAATCAACCCTTCCACTTCCCGTCCGTAAGCCGCCATCAAATCGGCTAACTCGTCAATGACGATTAAGATGTAAGGCAACGGCTCCTCGGCTTTGGCATTATAGCTCTGAATATCGCGATTGCCGGCTTCAAGCAGTATTTTGTAACGTTTATCCATTTCTTGAATCGCCCAGCGGAAGACATTGATAGCTAATTTATTTTCGGTGATGACCGGAGCGATAAGGTGAGGAATGCCTTCATAGCTTGAAAGCTCCACTCTTTTCGGGTCAATCAGGATAAGCTTAAGAGTGGCGGGGGAATTTTTATAAAGAAGCGAAATCAAAAGAGAATGAATAATAACGCTTTTCCCCGAGCCCGTGGCGCCGGCAATAAGAAGATGGGGCATTCTGTCGATATCGGCAAAGATTGGTTTCCCGTCAATGTCTCGGCCCAAAACAAAACCCAGAGAACCTGAATTTTGAAATTCCGGGGAAGCGACTAAACTGCCCAATCTCACCAAGGCGGCCGCTTTATTGGGCACTTCAATGCCCACCAGGGATTTGCCGGGGATTGGCGCTTCAATTCTAATGGGGTGGCTTGCCAAAGTCATGGCCAAATCTTGATTCAAGGCCGTAATTTTGGAAAGCTTTACTCCTTCAGCCGGTTTGAGGGTGTAACGGGTAACGGCCGGGCCAACGGTAATTTCGCCCATTTCTACCGGGATGCCGAATCCCTCCAATGTTCTTTTAATAATATTGGCATTAGCCCGAAGGTCGCCGATGGTGGGTTTTTCGCTGAAAGATTTAAGCAGGTCAAGCGGCGGAACTATGTAATTTTTAAAGGTTAAAATCTTTTTGGGAATAATGATTTCTTCCGCTTGTTCCCTTTTTTCTTCTTTTTCTTTTTTAGTCGGAGGGGTCTCCTGGGGCTTGGTTATCATGACGCGATTTTCTTCGGTCGGCGTTTCTTCTATTTCAACTTCTTCCCATTCTTTTTCTTTCGCTTTCTCTTCTTTGATTCGTTGGGGGATTCTCAAGGGGATATTCAAGGTAATGATGACCGAAGAAATCAACAGGGTAACGGCAATAACCAGGCTGGCGGGACGGCCGAAAGGCATTTCCAGGGCGCCGACAAATTCTCCTATTAAGCCACCGGCGCCATGGACTAATAAATCAATAATGCCCAGGCCGGAAATGACGAACAAGACGGCCCCCAATAAAGTAATGCCGAATATCTTTTTTTGTTTTGAAGTTAAAATGGCCAGCGCCGCTATCAGTAAAATCGTTGGCAAAAGATAATAGCCCCAGCCCAAAAGACGGTTTAATGTCCGGTAAATAAAATTACCGGCCGGTCCGGCTTGTTTAAAACTGGCCAAAAGCAAAAACACCGTCAGGCCGATAAAAATTATCGCGAAAACGCTTTTTTTGGCTTCGGGATGAAGCGCTGGATTTTTTTCTTTCGCCTTTAATCTTTTTTCTTTTGCCATTTAATTAATTCTAATTTAGAATTATCAAGATGACAACCGCGGAAAAAATCAAACCCGAAATTTTTAAGGCTAATGATATTAGGGGGAAATATCCGTCCGAAATTAACGAAAAAATTATTTCGGAGATTGCCCGTCGTTTAGCATTGTATTTTGATCCCAAATTCTCCGCCAGAGGTGGATCCGCCGCAGGCGGACAAATCCCAAGTTCAAAATTAAAAATAGTGGTCGCCCACGACATCCGTCCAAGTTCGCCGAGTTTGTATAAGGCAGTTCTCGGTCAACTAAAAGCTCAAAACTCAAAGCTAAAAGCTATTAAAGTTGGTTTGGCCACGACACCGATGTTTTATTTTTTGGTAAAAAAACTAAAAGCCGGCGGCGGCCTAATGATTACCGCTTCCCACAATCCAAAAGATTATAACGGCTTAAAGATTGTTGACAAAAACGCTTTGCCGATCAGCGGTTTGGGAATTAGAAAATTGTTCAAGCCAAAAGATATTTTCTAGGTTACGTTTAAATTTTGACTGGGAAAATAGGAGAATTAGGATAAATTGCCGGGTGTTTTTTTAGCCAACCCCTCCGCCAATTTATAAACATCGCCGGCGCCTAAGGTCAGAATAATCAATTTCAAATTAATGACGTCGGACGTCATTAATTTGAAATTTTTAAAAGAAGGCAGAAATTTTGCTTTGGGATGGTGTTTTTTCACTTCTTTTAAAAGAAGTTTGTCCATATTTTCTTTCGGTTTTTGTTCTCGGGTAGTGAAAACTCGACCGCCCTGACCATTGGTCAGGGATTTATTGCGAAGCAAAGTCGAGTTTCTACTACCCGATTCCCGGGCCGAGGCGAAAGTGGGCAAAAGATAAACAAAATCGGCTTTTTGGAAACATTTTCCAAAATCCGCCATCAAAGATTTGGTTCGGGAAAAAGTATGGGGCTGGAAAATAGCCAAAAGTTTATAATCGGGATATTTTTCCTTTAAAGCTGATAAGGTGGCCTTGATTTCTTCCGGGTGGTGGGCGTAGTCGTCAACGATAATAGAGCTTGGGACAGAGAGTTTATGGTTTAGATAGAATTCCATTCTCCTTTTCACGCCCTTGAAGGTTTCAAAAGCGGTTTTGATTTTTTTATCCGGGATTTTTAATTCTTTGGCCAGCCGATAAACCAGGTAGGCGTTTTCTTTATTTTTCTCGCCCAAAAGAGGGAAATCCATTGTTTCTAAAAATTTTTTGAAGACCGGAGAAATTTTTTGACCGCTGAAAATCTTTTTCTTGGTTTGTTTTTTTAATGCCTCAAAAGCTTGCCGGTATTCTTTCTTATCTTTAAAACAATCGGGGTGGTCAAAATCAATATTGGTGATTAAAAGATAATCGGGTTTTAAAAAAAGAAATTTTTTTTGGTATTCATCGCCCTCGGCGACCAGCCATTCATTTTTTCCTTTTTTGAAGTTGTTTTGCCAATTATTGCTTAGGCCGCCGACAAAAACCGTTGGCTGACAACCAACTTTGTCCAAAAGATGGCCCAGTAAGGCGGTGGTGGTTGTTTTCCCATGGGAGCCGGCGACTACAATTTTATGCTTTCCTTGATTAAAAATTTCCGCCAAAATTTCGCCATAGCTTTTGAGAGGAATTTTGAGCCGAACGGCTTTTTTGATTTCCGGGTGATTTTGGTTATAAGCCGAAGAATAAACGACTAAGTCAAGCTGGGAAGTGATATTTTTGGAAGAAAATGAATGGCAGGGTATTTTTAAGCGGTTAAGAACGGAATCAGCCGGGAAATTTTCCTGATTATCCGAACCGGTTACTTTAGCCCCTGCCCGAAAGCAAAATTGAGCGACGGTTGATAGCCCGATCCCCTTGATTCCGACGAAATGAATTTTTTTATTAACTAATTGCATTTAATCTCATTTTACTTTATAATCTTCAAAAGTCGAAACTTTTTATTTTTTAATGAATATCTTAATCAACAATTACATTTATGACCTTAACCCCCTTTTTAGCGGGAAGTTTGGTGGCGGTGGGGTTGATTTTGGGCTACCTCGTCAGACGGTTTCTGGCTCTTCGCCAGCTCAATTCAACTGAAGCCAAAATTCGGGAACAGCTCAAAGCCGCCAAAACTCAAGCCGAAGAATTAATTTTAGTCGCTAAAGACAAAGCGGCCAGTCTCCTGGAGGAAGTTCAGCGGGAAGAGCGGAGCCGCAAGGTTCAGCTGGAACGCTTGGAAGAAAGATTGCTTAATAAGGAAGATTTTCTTGACAAACGCAGTTTGGATATTGACGGACGCGAAAAAAATATCGGGAAAGGACTGGAAGAATTGAAAGAAGCGAAAGCGAAAATTGACGATCTGGAATTAAAAACCGTTGAAAAACTGGAAAAAATTTCCGGCTTGACTCATCAGCAAGCCAAAGAACAACTTCTGGGAAACTTGGAAAATTTTCACCGTGACGAATTGGCCGGTTTATTGCAGAAATTTGAAAAAGAAAAAAGGGACGTTATGGAAAAAAAGGCCTTGGAAGTAATCACGACCGCTCTCCAGCGTTACAGCCGTTCCCATGTCGCCGATCTGACAACCAGCGCCGTAACGCTTCCCAACGAGGAGCTTAAGGGCAAAATTATCGGCCGGGAAGGAAGAAATATCAGAGCCTTGGAGCGTTTAACGGGAGTGGAGGTGATTGTTGATGAAACGCCCGAGAGTATTACTATCTCTTCTTTTGACCCGTTGCGGCGCGAAATAGCCAAAATGGCTCTTGAGAAACTGATTCGCGACGGCCGGATTCAGCCGGTTAAAATTGAAGAAAAAGTTGAAGAAGCCAAGCAGGAGCTTGATCAACGCATCAAGGAAATCGGGGAAGCCGCGGCTTACGAAGTAAGTGTTCTTGACCTGCCCAAAGAAATTACTTTCCTTTTGGGAAAACTTAATTATCGGACCAGCTACGGTCAGAATGTTTTGGTTCATTCAATTGAAATGGCTCATCTGGCGGGGATGATGGCTTTGGAACTGGGCGTTAATGTGGAAGTCGCCAAGAAAGGCGCCTTGCTTCATGACATTGGCAAGGCCATTGATCACGAGATTGAAGGCAATCACGTGGAATTGGGCAGGAAAATTCTTAAAAAATACAATATCAACGAAGAAGTGATTAGGGCGATGGAATCGCATCATGAGGATTTTCCTTTCGCGACACCAGAGTCTTTTATCGTGGCGGCCGCCGATATTCTTTCCACGGCTCGTCCCGGCGCTCGGCGCGATACTTTGGAAAATTATTTACGGCGTTTGGAAGATTTGGAAAAATTAGTTTTAGGGTTTGAGGGCGTTAAAGTGGCCTACGCGGTTTCCGGCGGTCGGGAAATCAGAATTTTTGTAATCCCGGAAAAAATTGACGATTTCGGGGCTTTGCGTCTAGCCCGGGATATCGCCGCCAAAATTCAATCGGAATTGAAATATCCCGGCGAAATCAAAGTAAATGTCATCAGGGAAATTAGGGCAGTGGAATACGCCCGGTAGTACAACTCCGAAAGACAAAAATCTCTCATCTTGGAGTTGATTAGGTTTAAGGCTGATTCTTTTTGTTTTGATTTTCCATAATGTCTTGTTTGATTTTTGTCCCGGTGTATTCTTCTGTTTACTTTGTTTATTTATCCAGACATACCCAAGGCAATATACTTCATCTTTTGGTTTGGCAAAATTAATCACCGAAGAATACCATCGGAGTTGTACTACCGGGTACGCTCGTTAATTATTGTATTTTGTTAATATTATGCTATGCTTTTGAGGCCAAAGGTCGAGAAGCATTACTAAAAAGCATTTTCTTATTTTTTCTATGAAAAAAGACGGTTTGGTGGAAGCAGTAATGAATGCGGCTGGCCTAGAGACCAAGAAACAATCCCAGGAAGTGGTAGACGCGCTTTTTGATACTATCGTTAAAACTTTAGCTAAAGGCGAGGAAGTGAATATCACTGGATTTGGCGCTTTTCGGGTAGTCAAACGGGCGGCTCGAATGGGGATCAACCCCAAGACCCAGGAAAAAATTCAGATCGCGGCGTCAATTAAGCCAAAGTTTAAAGCAGGCAAGGTTTTTAAAGAAGCTGTTAAATAAGATATTCTAAAGATACCTAAAAGCCCTCCGATTAATATCGGAGGGCTTTTAGTTTTACGTTTGAGCAACTTCCTCACAAAGTTACTCATTACTCTAAATAAGCAGCTTCTTGACGAAGTTGCTCATTTCAATAAAAATCTGATAAGCCTCTTTAATTTTATTTAAAGATTCGCCTATCAGGCTTTTAATTGACAAAAATTGGTTTTCGGTGGAAATCGGAGGAGCGCTGACGCCGGTTGAACTGGCATTTTCAATCGGAGCGGTTATTTCTTCGGTGGACGTGGCAATATTAATAGTTAAATTACCGATAAACGTTGAGCTTGCGGCAATTGAAGCCGTTGTCGCGCCGGTTGAGGTCGCCATAATCAACCAGAAATCGTCTTCGGCCTTCTGCCGGAAACCCTTGGCTTCTTTTAGGGAATTAGCCGCCAAGTCAAGGTATTTACCCAGTTCTTCAACGCCTTTGAAATTGATTTTCTTGAGCTTTTTGACATCCAGGGCAATTTTTTTGAATCTATTTTCAGTCATTTCTATGGTGATTTTTTGCCGGTTAATCAGAAGAAAGTTCGCGGTCATTTTTAATTCAGGCAGATAAATCGCTTCTCGCCAATCTTTAAAAGATTGCGCTGTTTCTTTTATTTTTAACAAAGAAATCTCTTCGGGTTTTTCCAGGCCCTTTTTTTGTTCGTCATAAAATCCCAGAAATCCTTCAAATTCTTTTATTAATCGTTCTTGCAGAGATAAGGTTTTTTCATTGAGATTATTTAGTGTTTTAAGCTGGCTGATGGTATCCTCGGTTTCCTGGATTGAAAGATTGATGATTTTGTCAAAAACCTGCAAGCGGAGATTAAGTTCTTCTTTCTCTTTTTCTTCCGGACTTAAATTTTCCTGTTCCTTGGCGGTGATTAAATCCTTGGTGCCCTCTTTAACTTCCTGGACGCTTTCTTTTATTTTGTCAAAAGAGCTCTGAAGGCTGGCTTGTTGTTGGTCGGCCAAAGCGAAACTTGCCGTCATCAAGCTGGCGGTTGAAATCAGGGCGAGATATTTAAAGATTTTTTTCACAACTTTACAACAAAAGCTGGTTTAAAAGATTATCTATGTCTTTGCTGTTTGAGGATTCGGAATTTAATTTGTTTTGTTCCGATTCCAAAATAATCGGATTAAGATGGTCGGTTTGTTTATCGGTTATTTCTTTAAGGGCCAGGGAAACCGCTTCGTCAACGTTTTGAGAATATTCAATTTTGGCCAACTGGATGTTAATGCTCAAATTTTGGAATTCCGTTTTCAACGCCTGGGCATTAAGATTGGGAGCGGTTGGTCTTGAATCATTAATTAAAGCGCCGGAAATCAAAATCAAAAGCAGCTCCGCCATCGTAAAAGCCAATTGCCAATTGAAGAATGGTCGTTTTTGGGGCGCAACCGAAGCATTCAAAATAGCCAATTTTGATAGTCGGCCGTATTCCGCGTCCGGCTGGATTTGCCCGATCTTTTTCAGAATTTCAAGAATGTTTTCAGCTATTTGGAAAACCGGTTTTGCCTTAGGAAAAACGGGCGCGGCCAAAATAACCAGCTTGGAACGCTGGCCGTATTCCGCGTCCGGCTGAATATCCTTAAGCTTCTTTAATTTTTTGATTATATTTTCCATTGACGATTTTTTTGATATTTTGAATGGATCGATGCTGGGCGGTTTTGACGGCTCCTTCGCTTTTGCCGAGAGCCGCCGCGATTTCTTTATTGGTCAGGTCTTCCACGAATTTCATGATAATAATCGTCTGTTGCTCGTCCGGCAGTTCCTTGATGGCCGTTCTTACCAAATTCAGCTCAAATCTCTGGTCTATTTTTTCTTCCAGGTTATTGCCGGCCGCCGCTTCTTCAATATTGTCCAAACTAAGATGTTTTTTGTCGGTTCGGTAATAATCTATCACGGCATTGTTGGCAATGCGGTAAAGCCAGCTTGAGAAAGGAAATCCTTTGGCTTGGTAATTTTCAATATTTTGCCAAGCGCTCAAAAAGACTTGATGGGCCAGATCCTCGGTCGTGACTTTATTTCCGGTTTTCAATAGAATAAAACGGTAAATCGCCGGAAGATAATGGTCGTAAAGCGACCCAAACGCTTCCGAATCTCGGTTTATGGCTTTTTTGACTAAATATTCTTCCCCGTTCATAGTTTAAAACGATAGAGCTGGGCATAAGTTACCCCGGAGCGGGATACGGGAGTCGAACCCGTCTTTTCACCTTGGAAGAGTGATGTTGAGCCGATCAACTAATCCCGCTTTCTTGACTATATTTATTATGACACGAACATAGGATATAATCTATAATACAATTAATCTATAAATAGAAATTAAACTATTGAAGTCAAAAGTCAAATGAATAAAGAAATTTTTAGGAAAATACCCAAGGGAATTAAATTGATTATCGTTTTGATTTTGTTGACGGTTTTTGGCTTCGGGATTTTATTTTTTGCGGACAGACCGGTTCGCCTGCCAGCCGAATTTTTGACAGCCCGCCAAAAAGGAGCGGAAATCAGCCAAAAAATTGTTGAATTGACCGCGGACACGAATCAAAGAATCAAAGAAATTAACGCTTTGGATATAAACGGCGACGTCCTTAAAGCCATGGCCATGATTGAAGAAGCCAAGGGCAAAAACAGAGAGGCGTTAGACCAGGCGTTGAAATTGACCGGCGAAATGCAAGATATGGCTGAATCTTTGAATAAAATCACCCTTTCCAAAAGCCGGGAAATAGCCATAAAAGCCATCGCTCTGGAAATATCTCTAACCACGACTTTTATCGTTGAATATAATCCGATTCTTGACCAGTTTTTAAGCAATCTTTACAAAGCCATCGCCACTTCCAAAATAGAATATCGGAAAGCCGCTGAAAATAATCTTTCCGACTTGAACGCCAAAACCTGGGCTATTAACAGTCTTAACCGGCAATTCTTAGAGCAAATGCGGGAATTTGACAAGTCTTTTTCTTTATAGAATATCCGTTAGTCGGGCGTTATATCCTTTTTCGGTGTCGTTTATAACTATTCCCTTTTTAGCCAATTTTTGCCTGATTTTATCGGCGGTTTGATAATCCTTATTTTTTCTTGATTCGGTTCTTCCCGCCAACAAAGATTTAACGGCTTTATTTTCAAGCAATTTATTCATTTTTCCTTGATATTGCCGATAAATTGGTTCCATAAAGCCCAAAACCGAATCAATTTCAAAAATAAATTGTTTGATTTTTTTTATTTGGTTGACATTAAGCGACTTCATCCGATTATTGATTTCGTTTAAAAAATCAAACAGCGCGGTCATCGCCAAGCTGATATTCAAGTCGTCATCAAGCGCCGCTTCAAATTTCTTCCGGCAAGCCGCGATTAATGATTCTATTTTGACATTATTTTTTTCTTTATTTTGGACAAAATCCAATTCAATCAGAAAATTTAGAAATTTCAAAGCGATGGCTTTCGCTTCCTCAAAATTAGCAAAAGAAAAATCCAGGGTTTGGCGGTAATGGGTTTTTAGCAAAATCAATCTCAACAACAGAGGATTCAGTTTTCTTTCTTTGATGTTTTTTAAAGTGTAGAAATTGCCGAACGACTTTGACATTTTTTGTCCCTCTACGATTAGGTGGGCGTTGTGAAGCCAGTAATTGACGAATTTTTGGCCGACTACCGCTTCCGATTGGGCGATTTCATTGGTGTGGTGGGGGAAAATCAAATCAACGCCGCCGCTGTGAATATCAAAATGGGAGCCCAGGTATTTCATTGACATCGCCGAACACTCCAGGTGCCAGCCCGGCCGGCCTTTGCCCAAATCAGTCTGCCAAAAAACCCGGCCGTCGCTCGGCTTCCAGGCCTTCCATAAAACAAAATCATTAAGCTCTTCTTTGTTGTATTCGTCTTCGGCGTTTAATCTGCCTTTAATGTTTGGTTTCAAGCCCTGCTTGTCAATTTGGGCCAGT
>MFKM01000019.1:0-3801 GCA_001779575.1 Candidatus Jorgensenbacteria bacterium RIFCSPLOWO2_12_FULL_42_11 | reverse complement strand
GCCCTTTTTGAGCAATGTTTTTGCCAGCTCCGCCATTTCTTTGATGTGCTCTGTCGCGCGGGGCATAATTTCGGGCAGTTTGACGTTTAATTCGTTTAAATCTTTAATGAAAGCCCGGCAATAAAAACCGGTGAATTCTTTCAGCGTTTTTTTATTTTTTTGGCTTTCCCTGATGGTCTTGTCGTCAACATCGGTGATGTTCATCGCGTGTTTGACTTTGAAATCCCGATATTCAAGATAACGCCTCAAAAGATCGGCAAAAATATAAGCCCGGAAATTGCCCAAATGAATATAGTTGTAAACCGTTGGGCCGCAAACATAAAGTTTAACCAGCCCGGCTTTGATGGGTTTAAAAGATTCTATTTTGCGGGTTAGGGTGTTAAATAAACGCAGCATAAGCAAAATTTTAATTGGTCGGGGCGCCGAGATTTGAACTCGAACTAAATCTTCCCAAAAGACTCGTGCGGCCATTACACTACGCCCCGTTTACGGCGAATGAAATTAAGCCGCTATTGAAATTTTAAGTTAAAAATTTTAAACTGTAAAATGAATCTTTTTGTTTCCTCGTGGCCTGGTGGAAACAATATCGTTTTTTTTCCGACTGTCAAAATAGGCCCTCGTAGTTCAATGGATAGAACAAGGCTCTTCTAAGGCTTTGATGTAGGTCCGATTCCTACCGAGGGCACAAGGCATCTGGCGGGCGGGTAAATTTGATAAAATGAAAAAAGCCGGGTTAGCTCACTGGCAGAGCGCTGCCCTGAAGAGGCAGGCGTACCCAGTTCGATTCTGGGACCCGGCACAAATAGGACTTCTCCTCTTTTTATTTTCCAAAATAAAAACAAAAAGCCGAAGAAATCGGCTTTTTAATAAATAAAGGGGGGGGAGCTCGCTTTTTTCTGAAAGGAGGTGAAAGCGAGCAAATCTTGGCAGAAACTCGCTTTCCGGCAAGCTCCCCCGAAAAAATCAAAGAACGTATTTTAACGATAGACGATTTTCTATTTTTGTCAATCTCATTCGTTATGATAACCGTGATTGTAATTTACTATTGTAATTCCACGATCGTGGAATTACAATAGTAAATTGTAAACTGTTATTGGCCGGCAATGCTTTGGGGTTGGAAAGTTCAATGTATGCGTCAAAGACAAAATTCTGCTAAAATAATAAAATTACGCGCCCATAGCTCAATGGATAGAGCGTATCCCTGCGAAGGATGAGATTGAGGTTCGATTCCCCATGGGCGCACTACTTATAAGACAAAAAATTCCGATAATTATCGGAGTTTTTTGTCTTTACAATAGTGCTCCCGAGAGGATTTGAACCTCTAACCCTTGCGGGACAGCGTTCTAAACGCTGCGCGTATGCCAGTTCCGCCACGGGAGCTTTTGTTTGACTATTCTATTATTTTATGCTATACTTATGATGGTTTCAAGATATATAGAAGCGGGTATACGCTGACTATTCTTGAAATAGGTCTTTAACAATTTTAAAGAAAAAAAGCTACAAAAGAAAGGGAGGTGGTTGGGATGGAGAAAGTGATTGAAGGTTTATTTTTTATTGCGATGATTGTCGCAATGGTCGCGGGAATTTTTTTTGTGCTTTTTGTGCTTTTCTCAATAATGGCCCGGGCTTTGGCTAATCACAATTTGTTTTTCACTCTGATTAGGGAAGGCGAAGGGAAGGCCTTTCTTCACAACCAGGCGTTTGAAAAAGCGGTGATCCGATATAAGGGTTTCCGCTTGGATGGACGCTGGAACGTGGTAGAAAGCAACCGGAGAGAACAACTAACTGTAAAAGAAGTTAAGGCTAAAGGTGGTTTTTGGGATGGGAAGAAACGGAGGAAAGAAGATCGGTGGTGGTATGGGCTTCTCAATAAGTTCATGGGTGGCGGTTTGGCATGGGTAGGCATTTGGCCGTTTGGCACGGTTTATGCCTATAAGTTTCGCTGGGAAGCGCTAAAAGACGGTAAGCCGACGACTCATGATGAATTATTGGATTATGTTTTCGTGAAGTCATCCGTTTATTACACCAAATTAGAAGGAGCTGAAACTTTCGGCATGGTGCCGTTGGACATCGGATTAAATTTGACTATCCGAGTGACCAACCCTTATCGGGCTCTCTTTCGGGCGCATCAATGGCTGGAGTTTGCAGTCAGTCGGATTGCTCCTTACATCCGGCAGTATATCCCGGCAACAAAAAAAGAATTTAAAGAATTTGTCGGCGTGAAACAGGGCCCGGATAGCGAACTTTTTCAATTCCTCGGGACATCCAAAGAGAAATTTACAGTAGAGCAGAAAAAACAACTCCGGGAACAAGGCCATCCCGAAAGAGAAATAGAAGACATGGAACTGGCCGGTAAGGGTATTCTTTGGGTTCTCCGGGAAATTTATGGAGTAGATATCCAGAGCATTGAATTCGCTTCAATTACTGTTGGAAAGGAGTATGAAACAGCCCAAGCCCTAAAATGGTCAGCGGAACGCAAAAAAGAAGCGATAGAGATTGAAGCCGCCGCCGAAGCCAAAAAGATAGACATCATAGCCGAAGCCGAGGCGAGGAAAATAAGAACGGTCGCCCAGGCGATTAAGGATTTTGGCGAAATTGGCTTGGCTTCCAAAGCGATGGACACGATCAAAGAAGCCAGCACCAAAGCCGGAAACTGGATAATCCCCAGTAATTTATTGGACGCCTTAAGAATCGGCGGTCAGGGCGGTCGGGAGAAAAAAAGGGAAGGAGGGGATAAGAAATGAAAAGCCTATTGATATTGGGGATTCTGGCGGTAGCGATGGTCGCGGTTGCGATAATTTTTAATCGTGTCCCTTCTTTTGACGAAAAGAGAAAGAGGAAAAGCGAAGTTCCTCAAACTCCAGGCGCCGCAAGAGCTAAAAATAAATTATGGCTAGTCATTGCCGTAATTCTTTTAGGGCTTTTGATTTGGGTCGGAGTTGGCAAAAAAAAAGCGCTTCCTCCGCAACAAGCGGCGGCGAAATTCCGCCTTAAGGCAGGCGAAGAAACGCCGACGGTGGAAGTCGGTCAAGGAACGCATCACCGTCTTTGGGCCGATAAACCGTATCTCGCCATTTCCGTTCAAAGAGACGGCAGTCGGATTACTTATCCGATGCCGGATGGGTGGGAAACCTGGAACGGCGACGAACCTGGCGGTCGACTGCGGCTGATAGGAGTAGAGGAGGATACGTTGGTGAGAATAGTACCAGTAAAATACTGATACTATTCAAAACCCCTCCGACATTATGTCGGAGGGGTTTTTATTTTGATTCAAGACGATTCGTAAATTTAAACTAAGCTCCGAGTAATTGCCGGACAACGAATTCCACGCCTTTGGCAATCAAACCAACGCCAATAGCTACGGCCGCGTAAATTAATTTGTTCTGGGCTTCTGCTACTTTTGTCGCTTCTCCGGCGCTGCCTAAATAAGCGAAAGCCGCCATCATGATAAAGAATACGGCAATAATCAAAAGGATGGTGAAAATCCAATTGGTAAGGGTATTGATAACGCGGAAAACGCCTTCAATGCTGGTAATCGGAGTCGGGGGTGTTTGGACTCCGGTTTGAGCCAAAGCCAAAATCGGCAGACCGATTAAGGAAATCAATAAAATAGTATTTAATCGTTTGTTTTTCATATTTGTTTTTTGTCTCTCGACCTTTTTATTAAAATTCTAACTTCCCAAAAGTTGTTTAATAATCAAAGTAATCCCTTTGGATATCAAAATTATAGCATAACCGATAACTGTCCAAAGAATCATTTGTTTGGCGCTTTTCAAGTTTTCCGGATTATCGCCGGCGGTT
>MFKM01000018.1 GCA_001779575.1 Candidatus Jorgensenbacteria bacterium RIFCSPLOWO2_12_FULL_42_11 | reverse complement strand
ATTATCTCATTGGCAAGACAAAAGTGAAGGGTTTTGCCTTGATACCCTTGAAAATTTACGATAACAATGGTAGAATAAAACTCGAATTCGGATTAGCTAAAGGAAAGAGAAAATACGACAAAAAAGAAAAAATTAAAAAGAGAGACATAGACAGAGAGGTTAATCGCGAATTGTCCCAATAATGGGAGTGAATGTTTCGATGGATTGTTCTTTAAAGCAAGGCAAGTTGAGCTTTCTTGGGGCTCACTAATATCTAAGAAAAAACATAATTGCTAATTTTAATTTTAATAAGCAACCCGCGTTAGCTTTCGCTTAATGCGGCATCCTTACCGTTGACTCCTAATAAATGGACCAAGGGTGTTATATTATTAGGATAGATAATTTATTTCTTCGAGAAATTATCGAAACTAAGAAGATAAGGCATTAAAAATTTTGTTATTTTTTTATTTAATGTCCCAAAAACAAAAATGGCTAAACTTGTAGAATTGCTTTAGAAAACTTTTCAGACGCGAGTTCAATCTCGCCACTTCCACCCTCTTTCGCCCCGCTAAAGCGGGGCTCTAAAGGGCAAAGCCCGAAAGAGGCCCTTCGTAGCTTTAGCGAAGGAGGGATTAAACCATGTTTTACGTTTATATAATAAAAAGTAAAGCTTATAATCAGCATTACACCGGCATAACTGAAGATTTAAAAAGGCGGCTCCAGGATCATAACCAAGGGAAATCACCCCACACCTCAAAGTTTAAACCATATAAGATTTCTTGGTATTGCTGTTTTTCAGACAAAAATAAGGCATATAAATTTGAAATGTATCTGAAAAGCGGTTCTGGAATTGCTTTTTTAAATAAGCATTTATTATCATAAAACATTGGATAAAATTTTAATAAACAATTTTATAAGGGCAAAAGAGGTGAGAGTTATTTCTGAAACCGGAGAGCAACTTGGAATTATGAATGTATTTAATGCAATTGATTTAGCAAAATCGAAAGGATTAGATTTGATTCAGGTTACAGAAAAAGTTGAGCCCCCGGTTTGTAGGATTGCTAATTACGGAAAATATCTATACAGCCAGCAAAAGAAAGAAAAGAAAATGGCAAAGCCCAAAGGGGGCGAGTTAAAAGAAATAAGATTAACTTTTGGTATTTCTCCTCACGATATGGAAGTTAGAGCCAAGCAATCACAGAAGTTCTTAAATGAAGGAGATAAAGTAAAGGTAAATATGGCTTTAAGGGGTAGAGAAAAGGCCATGGGAAATTTTGCCAGAGAAAAACTGCAAAAATTTCTGGAAAGTCTTAATTTGTTAATACCAATTAAAACAGAAAGGGAAATTAAACGCGAACCAAGAGGATTTACAACGATTGTTTCTAAGAGCAGTTCTAAAACATAATTTTAAAAAAACATGAACTCTTCACCCAAACGGGGATGGAGAGCAAAATAATAATTTATTCCCGATGAGTGAAGGTTTATACAAGATAAAATATAAACTCGTTTGGGTGAAGAGTGAACAAGACGAAAAAGGCCTTAGTAAAAAGGTTTAGAATAACAAAAAACGGAAAAATTTTGAGAAGACTCACCGGCCAAAATCATTATAGGTCTAAAAAAACTGGTGAACAGAAGAGAAAAGGTCGTAAATGGGTTGCCCTCTCAAAAACCGAGGCACACAAAATTAAAAAATATCTTAGTTAAGACCGGTCGATTGGCAATTCTTTCGTAGCGAAACGCAGGAATTTCGAGCGATAAATCCAAAGAGGGAGGAAGCGTACTGCGCAAAGCGAGTGTACGCTGACGACTGATGAGGATTTTGTAGCCGAAATTGCAAGTTGCAGTAGAAAGGAATTGCTAAGCGAGTGGTCCCGATATGCCAAGAGTAAAAAGAGCCGTACAAGCCCGCAAACACAGGAAGCATTTAATGAAGCATGCTAAGGGTTTTAAGTATGGAAGAAAAACAAAATTTAAGCTAGCGAAAGATGCCTTAAGGCATGCGTGGACATACGCCTACAGAGATAGAAAAGTAAAAAAGAGAACCTTCAGAAATTTGTGGAACTTACAAATAAACGCCTTGGCCCGCCAAAACGGAATCACTTACAGCCGGCTAATCAACGGATTAAAGAAAAATAAAATAGAGTTAGACAGAAAGGTTCTGTCGCAACTCGCCCAGAAACACCCTGAAGTATTCGTAAAAGTTGTAGAATCAGCAAAAAAATAATAATCAATACAGAAAAGCACCCCGCGGGGTGCTTTTCTGTATGTTTCTAATTATCCGCCTCGTCTCTACCTTTATTTCTCTCTTTTTTTCCATTCCATAGATAATTCATCAAAACGCTGGCCTAATTTTTCCATAATATCGCCACCCTGGCCAACAGTGCGCTTTAAATCAGAATCTGTAATGTCTTCTTGCCCAAACATATTTCTATATGTCCCTTCAAGGGCTTCGCCCATTTCTGCGTGGGTCTTTTTAATTTAATCAATAAGCTCTTGATCACTCAAGCTTTCGGGTGAAACATGTTCTTCTTGTTCGTTTTTTGACTCGCCTAGTTCTCTTACCATATTACTTAATTTATTAATTTTATTAGACTAATAATACCCCCCCCAGCAGACAAAAGTCAAATACCAAAACAAAAACAAGGCATTTGTCCTTGCTTTTTCCGGAAATATTAGTTAATCGTTCCTAATTTATTAATTTCCATGACCTCGCCTTCTGATAAAATTTTGGCTCTTCTTAAGGCGTTGTCATGAATTTTCAAAACGTTCGCCCTTCTTTTATCCTGCGCGTCTTCCATGGGTTTTTCAGTCAAAAGAATATCTAATTTGCTCAAAATTTCGTCTTGCCCTGTCAAAATTTCACTTTTAAATTCTAGTATATCGTCCTTTACTTCCTGTAAGTCTTTTTTGGTAGCAACTTCACTTTTTATCGGGAAAACCTCTATTAATTTTTCGATGTCGTTTTTGTCTAGCATATTTATTTCGTTTATAAATCAATTATAGTCCTAAAAAATTTCGTGTCAATTTTTTTCTACCCGAGTTCAACAATCAATTGCAACGCCTGTGGTAAAATACAGGCATGAATAAAAATATTAAGCGATTACGCGTGTTCAAACAATTTACCCTCCAGGACCGCATAGAGATTGAAATTAATTACCGTAATGGGATGAGCATCCGGGGTATTGCTAGAAAAATTGGTCGCGACCCGGGATCGGTTAGCCGAGAAATCGACGGTCGGCCTTCTCGAGGAGTTGGCAAGTATCAAGCATACATAGTTCACGGAAAAGCCTTGAAAAAACGGCTGGGCAAAAAATCGAAACGGCTGAAAAATGAATTAATACGATCATACGTTTCAGAAAAGCTGAAAATTGGCTGGTCTCCTGAACAGATTTCTCTGCGCTTACCGATTGATCATCCTGACAACAACATATCTCACGAAGCTATCTATCAGTTCATCTATGCGCAGATACGACGAGGCGGAAATGGCAAAGTAAAAGAAGGATGCGAGGATTTACGACCGTATCTTCCCCGCCGCAACACCAGAAGACAAAGAAAAGGATTCAGGCAATCGCAGAGGGCAGAGAGACCCGTGTTGCCTTCAATTG
This sequence comes from Candidatus Jorgensenbacteria bacterium RIFCSPLOWO2_12_FULL_42_11, assembly GCA_001779575.1. GTDB lineage: Bacteria > Patescibacteriota > Minisyncoccia > UBA6257 > MFKM01 > MFKM01. Next base: position 2,436 of record MFKM01000018.1, on the reverse strand, counting down.
AAAGCAGACCGGCCATCATAGCTCAAAGAATGCGCATTGGAGATTGGGAAGATGATACAATAATGTCAAAGCAAAGCAGTGAAAGATTGAAGACTATCAATGAACGAGTTTCGGGGATTGTCTTGATTGGAAAAATGAAAGACGGTACTATCAATGAATCTAACAGAGTGGTTGAGGAACGCTTGGGCAACGTCCCTGGACACATTCGCAAAACGCTTACACGAGACAGAGGCAAAGAAAATCTTGGATGGCAGGAACTTGAGAAACAATTAGAAATTTCATGTTACTTTGCCAGAGCATATTGTTCTCAAGACCGTGGATCCAACGAAAACATTAACGGACTTATCAGAAGATTCTTTCCTAAAAGGACAGACTTTGCAAAAATATCTGACGAAGATATACGTCACGTCGAGTATCTGCTCAATTCACGTCCACGCAAACGTCACGGTGGCAAAACTCCGCTGGAAATATTAAGAGAACGCACCGGTGTTGCAATTACTTATTGAATTCAGCCACTGGCCTATGGTACACTTTACAGTATGAAACAATAAAAACATGTTGCAAAATGAATCGGTTAGAGGTTGGATGGAGTTAGTAAAAACTAACTCAACCAACACTATGCAATCATTAGCGGAAACAAAATTAAATCCATGTCATTACCATTTATCGGAAGACGCGAAAAAGCGTCTGCGATGGCTGTATCTTTTGTGCTACGACCAACGAGGAAACATATCAGCCGCCGCCAGAAAAGCAGGAATCTCGTGGCCATGGATGTCGCATTTAAAACAAGTGTTCGAGCATAACAACAAAGATCCGCGGTGCTTGGAACCGGAATCACGCGCGCCAAATGACACATCAAACAGAAACAAAATCCCGAAAGAAACAGAAAACCTGATTATTAAAATTAGAGATGACTCACTCGGTTCGTGGGGCAAAGAAAAAATATCGTGGGCATTGAAAAGAGATTACAACATCAAGATTAATCACAACACCGTAAACAGCTATCTGCATAAGCGCAAAAGAATAAGTCCTAAAATATCTTTGAAAAATAGCAAAGCATTTGAAAATAAAAAATATAGGAATGCTGACGACATTCTGCTTAAAGTGAAATTCCGTCCGCCGAAAATTCTAAAGGATTACGCGCCCGGGGCGTTGATTGAAAAAGACATGAAATACCTCGTAAAACCCAAGCAGGAACACTATGGAAAGCGCAAAGACAACTACTTCTACCAATTCACGGAAAAAGATTCTTTCACCAGAATCCGTACGCTGGAAGTATCCGACCAGCAAGACACGGCTACGACAATAACATGCCACAAAGAAGCAATCAAAAGGTTTCCATTCAAGGTGGCCTGTATTAACACGGACAACGGATTTGAAAACAACAACGACTTCTCAAAAGAACTGAAAAGAGAAAACATTTTTCACTTTTACTCCAACAGAAGCACGCCAACCGACAATCCAAGAGTTGAACGCTCGCACTTGACCGACGACTTGGAGTTTTATCTAAAAGGAAATCTTTTCAATGATCTGCAACAACAAAAAGAAGCCGTAAAAAAATGGGAAAACTTTTACAACTTCAGACGTCCACATCAGGCTTTAGGATATCTGACACCGATGGAATTCTACGCTTTATGGAAAAAGAATCCGGCTAAAGCCTACTGTATCACAGCCAAATGGCAGGCGTATTTAAAAAAGCAAAGACTGAGACTTGCCTGTGCGAGAAAGATAAGGAAAAAAGAACAAATTGAGACTTTAATGAACTTTATCGATGCTAAATTAACGCAGACAAAAAATGATGTCGAAGTCGCGAAAATACAATTAATAGACTGTAAACTATGTTCCATAGCTTGAACAAAAAAACGGGACATCCCCCGCTTTCAACTGACATTTAGTTATTACGGGAAACTATCGCATAGGATAATTTACAATCAGGACTTTAGCATTGTTAAAACCATCTTGAACTTTTCTATTGCTTTTAATTCGTGAGGCTCGTTTGCCGGAGCTATTATCACTTCTCCCCGCGAAACTTCATAAGTTTTGCCGGATATTTTAATTTTGGCAGACCCGTCGACAATATGCATTAAAGCGTCAAAAGGGGCCTTGTGTTCGCTTAAACCCTGGCCTTGGTCAAAAGCAAAAATAGTCACGCTGCCAGTCGATTTTTTCAATAACTCCCTGCTCACAACAGAACCCTCCTGATAATCTACTAAATTGGAAACATTCAAAACTTTTTCCAGCATATTTTTTATTTCTCAATTAATTTTTGTATTTATAATTTTATAAATATCGCCTTTATTATCATTTACTTTGTCAACTTCCATAATATAATCTACATCAGTTCTTTTAATCGCTGTTCCATAGGTATATTTTGAATATTTTATAAATTGACTCTCTATCTCGTTTTTATTGTCAGCAACAAAAACATCACTATCT
>MFKM01000017.1 GCA_001779575.1 Candidatus Jorgensenbacteria bacterium RIFCSPLOWO2_12_FULL_42_11 | reverse complement strand
CGGGGCGGCCGAGCTTCAAAAATTTCTTCCACCCGCGGCAAGCCGTGAGTGATGTCAACGCCCGCTATTCCGCCAGAATGAAAAGTTCTTAAAGTGAGCTGGGTTCCGGGCTCGCCGATTGATTGAGCGGCGATAATGCCGACGCTTTCGCCTAATTTTATCGGTTGGTTATTGCCCAAATCAAGCCCATAGCATTTGGAGCAGACTCCGTAAAGGGTTTTGCAGGTTATCGGTGAACGGACTTTTACTGATTCCGCTTTTGCCTTGTCAATAATTTCGGCGGTTTCCCTGTTTATAATTTCTCCGGCTTTGACGATAATTTTGTTTTTGACTTTTATGTTTTCAAGAGCTGTTCGGGAATAAAGCCGCTCCGCGAAAGGATAACCGTATTCCTCTCCTTCTTTTCTTAAAATTTCAATTCCCTCTTGGGTTTGACAGTCTTCTTCCCGAATAATCACATCTTGAGCCACATCAATCAAGCGGCGAGTCAGATAACCGGCCTCCGCCGTCCTCAAGGCGGTGTCGGCTTGTCCCTTGCGAGCTCCGTGAATGGAAATAAAGTATTCCAAGACATCAAAACCTCCTTTGTAAGACGACTGAACCGGCAATTCAATAATGTTGCCTTGGGGATTTTGAACCAGCCCTTTCATGCCCATCATTTGGGTGGCCGCCGACCAGCTGCCCCGAGCTCGGGAATCAATAATCATAAAGACCGGATTATCAGGGTGAAAAGTTTTCGGAATGATATTTTCAATTTGTTTTCCGGCCTTGTCCCAGATGCTGATAATGCGATTTTCTCTTTCCTCGTTGGTTAATAATCCTTGGCGGAATTCTTCACTGACCGTGACCGCTTCTTTTTGGGCTTCTTTAATAATTTGAGGTTTTTCTTTGGGGACCATCAAGTCGTCCATTCCCCAGGTGATTCCGGAAATAGTGGCGTATTCAAAACCGATATTTTTAATATTATCCAGACAAATACTGGCTTGATTGACGCCAAATTTTTCTATAATTGAAGCAATGATTTTTGAGAGCGCGCTTTTATTGAGCTTCTCGTTAACGAAGTCAAAATTTTTCGGCAGCTGATTGTTGAAGATTAATCGGCCATAGGTGGTTTCTACGCATTTCTTGCTTCTTTTTGAAGGAACTATTTTGATAAGCGCGTTAAGGTCAAGCAGGCCTTGCTCGTGGGCTAAAGTGGCCTCGGCGAAACTGGACAAAATCAAGCCGCTCCCTTTGGCGCCCGGTTGGATTTTAGTAAGACAGTAGCATCCTAAAACAATATCCTGGGTTGGGGTGACGATGGGGTGGCCCGAAGCCGGTCTTAGCAGATTGTTGGTGGAAAGCATGATTGTTTCGGCTTCGTATTGGGCTTCGTCGGAAAGCGGCAAATGAACCGCCATTTGGTCGCCGTCAAAATCAGCGTTGAAAGCGGCGCAGACTAACGGTGGAATTCTGATAGCCAGACCTTCTATGAGAATCGGTCTAAAGGCCTGGACGCTTAAACGGTGAAGGGTGGGGGCGCGATTAAGAAGCACCTTTTTACCGGCGATAACTTCTTCCAAAATCGCCCAAACTTCTTCAGAACCCTGGTCAATAAAGCGATTGGCATTTTTGATATTATGAGCCAAATTGCGTTCAATAACTTTATGAATGACAAATGGCCGGAAAAGTTCTAAAGCCATTTTTTTGGGCAGACCGCATTCGTCCAGTTTTAATTCAGGACCGACGACGATCACGGAACGGCCGGAATAATCAACTCTTTTACCCAAAAGATTTTGGCGAAAACGCCCTTGTTTGCCCCGGAGCATGTCGGCCAAAGATTTCAACGGTCGGCGTTGAGCTGAAAGTTGCTGGGCGCCGATAGCGCCGGTATTGTCTATCAAGGCGTCAACGGCTTCCTGGAGCATCCGTTTTTCGTTGACGGTAATCACTTCCGGCGCTTTTAATTCAATTAATTTTTTTAACCGATTATTGCGGTTAATGACCCGGCGATAAAGATCGTTAAGGTCGGAAGTGGCGAAACGGCCTCCGTCTAAAGCAACCATCGGTCTTAAGTCCGGCGGCAAAACCGGCAGAACAGTTATAATCATCCACTCGGGCTTAATGCCGGATTTGATTAATGATTTGATTAAATTGACGCGCCGCGAAATTCTAGTCCGGCGATTAAAATCTTTTGTTTCTTCCAGTTCTTTTTCCGATTGACGCGCTAAAGTCTTAAGGTCTATCTTTTCTAAGATTTCTCGGATGGCGCCAGCGCCGGATTTAACTTCAATGGCTGACTTACCGAGGCGCTTGGTTATTTCCAGGTATTCGTTTTCGTTAAAAATTGTCCCCAGCTTGATATTCAAAGCGAGCAATTCTTTCTTTTTTGATTCAAAGTCCCTGCTTTTTTCGTTAATAGCGGTAACGACATAAGCGGCGTAATAAATAACTTTTTCTAATTTAGGCAACGGCGTGTCAAGAAGCAAGCTTAATCTTGAAGGGACACTTCTCATAAACCAAGTGTGAGCTACCGGCGCGGCTAAATTAATATGGCCCATCCGTTCGCGTCTAACGAGCGAACGGGTGACTTCAACGCCGCATTTATCGCAGACTACGCCTTTATAACGGATTTTTTTATATTTGCCGCAATAACATTCCCAGTCCTTGGTTGGTCCAAAAATCCGTTCCGAGAAGAGACCGTCTTTTTCCGGTCGCTGGGTGCGATAATTTATGGTTTCGGCCTTAATCACTTCCCCGGAGGACCAGGCAATAATTTTTTCAGGCGAAGCTAATTTGATGGAAATCGCCCGAATGTCTTTCAGATCTCTTTCAATTTTTTCTCCGTTAGCCGATGAACGTTCTTCCGGCCTGATAATTTCAACATCCAAGCCGAGGCTTTTGATTTCATTCACCAAAACATTGAAGGAAGTCGGCAAGCTGGGTTTCTTGATTTTTTCACCCTTAATAATTGATTCAAAAGCGGAAGAGCGGCCCATGACATCGTCGGATTTGATAGTGAGCATTTCCTGAAGGGTATGGCTGGCGCCGTATCCTTCCAAAGCCCAGACTTCCATCTCGCCAAAACGCTGGCCGCCAAGCCGAGCTTTGCCGCCCAACGGTTGCTGGGTGATGAGAGAATAGGGACCGGTGGAACGCATATGGATTTTGTTTTTAACCATATGGTCAAGTTTCATGACATAAACATAGCCCACTGTTATCGGATTTTTGAAAGCTTCGCCGGTTCGGCCGTCAAAAAGTTTCACTTTGCCTGATTCCGGCAAGCCGGCTTTTTTGAGTTCGGCCCTGATTTGTTCTTCAGTAGCGCCGGTAAAAATCGGCGAAATAGCCTGATAGCCTAATTTTTTAGCGGCAAAACCCAAATGGGTTTCAAGAATTTGGCCGATATTCATTCGGGAAGCGACGCTTAATGGGTTAAGAACGACATCAACCGGTGTTCCGTCTTCAAGGCACGGCATATCTTCAATGGGCCTAATTTGAGAAATTACCCCTTTGTTGCCGTGGCGACCGGTTAATTTATCACCGGCTTGAACATTGCTTAGTTGGGCAACCTGGATTTGGATTCTTTTGATGACGCCGGGGTCAAGCAAGTCCCCTCTTTCCCGCGAAGAAATTTTTATTCCGATAATCCGTCCCTGTTCTCCGTGGGGCATGGTCAAAGACGTGTCTTTAACATCGCGGGCTTCTTCGCCGAAAATCGCTCGGAGTAATCGCTCTTCGGAAGTTAATTCCGATTCTCCTTTGGGGGAAATTTTACCAACCAAAATATCATCGGGATAAACTTCGGTTCCAACCCTGATAATTCCCTCTTCGTCAAGATTTCTTAATTTGTCTTCGGAGACATTGGAAATATCGGGCGTGGTGATTTCCGGGCCAAGTTTTGTTTCTCGGATATAACAATAATAATCTTCAACGTGAATAGAGCTGAAACGGCTGTCGCGAACCACTTTTTCAGAAAGAACAACCGCGTCTTCAAAATTAGCTCCTTCCCAAGGAACAAAAGCCACCAAAAGATTTTGCCCCAAGGCCAATTGGCCTTTGTCTATTGAAGAAGCATTGGTGAGAAAATCCCCTTTTTTGACTTTTTGCCCTTTCTTGACGGCGGGGTACTGGGAAATACAAGTTGATTGGTTAGAACGTTTAAATTTAATCAAGCCAAACTTTTTTATTCCGGAACCGGTTTTTAATTCAATGTGATTGGCGTCTACGGCGGTAATTTCGCCGTCAGCCGGAGCGATAATCACTTGCTGGGAATTTTGAGCGACTTTTTCTTCCACGCCGGTGCCGACCAATGGCGCCTCCGGCTTAACTAAGGGAACGGCTTGGCGCTGCATGTTTGAACCCATCAGCGCCCGGTTGGCATCGTCATGTTCAATGAAAGGAATCAAGGAAGCGGCCGGGGAAAAAACCTGATGCGGAGCGGCGTCAATAAAATCAATTTCTTCTTTCAAACAGGTTCCGGGTTTGCTTTTTATTCTGGCTTTGACGGTAGAATCCGCAATTCTGTTTTTCTCATCAATTTCAATGGCGGCGTGAGCAATATTATATTTTTCTTCTTCAAAAGCATCCAGCCAAACCACCTCCGAACCGATAACGCCTTTTTCCACTTTATAATAGGGAGTTTCCAGAAATCCAAATTCGTTTGCCCGGCTGTAATTGGCTAAATAGTTAACCAGCCCGATATTGGCTCCTTCGGGAGTTTGAATGGGACAGATGCGTCCGTAATAGGAACGATGAACGTCGCGGACTTCAAATCCGGCTCGTTCTCGGGTTAAACCGCCGGGGCCCAAAACCGAAAGCAATCGTTTATGCTCTAATTCCGCCAAGAAATTTTCCTGGTTCATGAATTGAGAAAGCTGGGAAAGCATGAAGAATTCCTTGACAACGGCTATCAGGATTTTAGGGTTAATCAGTTGAGTCGGTATCGTTATCTCCTTGGCGTCTAAAGTTGACATTCGGTCTTGAATGACTTTTCGCATCCGGGCAAAACCAACCCTCAATCTATTTTGGACTAATTCGCCGACCGCCCTTACCCGACGATTGCCGAGGTGGTCAATGTCGTCGGCTTCCGCCGCCGGATCACTGTTGAGCCTTAGAATTTCTTTGATAATGGCTATCAAGTCTTTTGAATTGAGCTGTCTGGAATTTTCTTTAAGGTCTAATCTTTGATTGATTTTAAAGCGACCGACCGGGGAAAGGTCGTAGCGGTCAAAGCGGGTAAACATCGGTTGAATCAGGGAACGAGCATTGTCCGCCGTGGCTAAATCGCCGGGACGCAATCTTTTGTAAATTTCAACGTAAGAATCTTCTTCGCTGGCGGCGGCGTCTTTTTCAAGAGTCGGTCTAATGGCCTCGCCGAAAATTCTTAATATTTCTTCGTTGGTGATTATTTTTTTCTTGTCTTCGGCCGCGGCAAAAATTCTTAAAAGGCTGGTGATAGGCACCTTTCTTTTTCGGTCTATTTTTACGCCGATGAAACCATTGGCTTCGGATTCTATTTCCAACCAAGCGCCCCGGTGAGGAATCACTTTGGCGCTGAAAAATTTTCGGCCTCGCAAGACATCAGCTGAAAAATAAACGCCGGGCGATCTTACGAGCTGGGAAACAACCACCCTTTCAACGCCATTAATAACGAAAGTGCCCCGTTCGGTCATCATCGGGAAATCACCGAAGTAAATTTTTTGAGTTTCGGCGGTTTTAGCGGAGTTATTGATTAATTTTAATTTAACCCGAAGAGTGGTTTCGTAGCTTTGTTCTTTTTGTTGGGCCTGGAGTTCGTTGTACTTGGGTTCGTCAAAATCAAAATCAAGAAAATACAGTTCCAGTTCTTTTCCGGTCCGGTCTTTGATCGGGAAAAATTCTTCAAAGAGGTCTTTAAGACCGGCGGTTAAAAGCCAGCCATAAGACTGGGTCTGGATTTCTATTAAGTTCGGCTGGGCGAGAAACGGTCTTTGGTAAGAGGAAAAGTTTTTCTTTAAATAACCCATCTTTTGTCTTAGATTATTATTTCAAATATTGTTGACGATTTTTATTATGCTCCTCTAAAGTTTTGGAAAAAATCGTTTCTTTGCTTTGATAAGCTGACAAATAATACCAATAATTTGAAGATGTCGGATCAAGAGCCGCCTTCACCGTCATCTGATTAACGTTGACAATAGGGGTCGGGGGCCAGCCCAGTTTCCGATAGCTATTGTAAGGCGAATCAATCTTTAAATCGTTTTTGGTTAGCTGGCGTTCGGAGCAGGAAAGAAAATCACCTTGACATTTGGCATAAATAATAGTGGCATCTGTTTGAATAGGCATACCCGAACTTACCCGCTTATTTAGAATTCCCGCCACCAATTGCTGGTCTTTGAAAATCGGCACTTCTTTTTCTAAAATGGAAGCTAAAATCAAAACCTCATACCAATTATTTTTTTGGCTTACCAATGGCCAAATTTTATCCTGGAAATTATTTAAAAATTTTCTAACCGCCTCTTCGACCGAGGAATTAATTTTGAAACGATAAGTATCAGGATAAAGCAATCCTTCCAAGCTGTCAATGCCCTTCAGCTGGGGATAAGTATCGGTCAGTTCGCTATTTTTAAAGTCAAGATTAACGAGTGAATTTTTGGGAATAATTGCCGCCGCGCTTAAAATTCTATCTATCTCCTTAACCGTTGCTCCTTCTCTGATGTAAATCTCAACATCCTGGTCGGGGCCTTCAATCAAAAGATTGATTATTTCCGGCGCGCTCATTTGACCGCTTAATTGGTAAGCGCCGGGTTTCAAATACTGGGCTTTACCGGCAAACAAGGCATAGAGCTTGAAGACGGTAATTGAACGAATGATTTTATCTCGGGAAAGAGTCGCGGCGGCTTCTTTCAATCCCTGGCCTTTTTCAATTTTCAAAGAGATACTGAAATCCGATCCCGCCGGTTTTAAACCGCGATAAAAATAAAAAGAAAACAAAATCAAAATCGCTGCCGTCAAGACACCGAAAATTAATAAAATAAAATCGCCTCTATTTTTAAAATGAGGATTCAATTGCAATATTTTGAATTATACCAATGAGTAAAGCGTTGGTCAAGAGGCTGGAACCGCCATAGCTGAAGAAAGGAAAAGTCGTTCCTACCACCGGCGAAAGCCCCAAAGAGGAGCCGACATTGAAAAAAAATTGAGAAGCAAAAACTATCATCGCCCCCAGGCAGATAAATTTAGCGCAATTACTTTCCGATTTAACTCCGGCTTTTGCTATTCTAAAAATAATCAGCAAAAAAGCCCCGATTAAAGCAAGGCCGCCGACTAATCCCCATTCTTCCACGAAAGCGGAAAAAATGAAATCGGCCTGGGCTTCGGGCAGGAAGCCCAATTGGACTTGGGTTCCCTGCTGAAAACCTTTGCCGAACAAGCCCGCCGAACCGATGGCGATTTTTGATTGAATGACGTTGTAATTTACCCCCAAAGGATTTCTTTCGGGAAAAATAAATCCCGAAATTCTTTCTTTCTGATATGGCTTAAGAAAAGTCAGCCAGAGAAATGAAAATGCCAAAATTAAAATTAAAAAACCGATTAAAATTTTTCGCCAACTTAAGCCGCTGACGATGAGAAAACCAAACCAAATGCCCAAAAAAATCATAACCGTTCCCAGATCGGGTTGCCGCATTACCAAAGCCGCGGGCAAAAGAAAATAAAAAAACGAGGCGGCTATGTTTTTGATTACTGAAACTTCAAGATGACGGCGCGAAAAGAAGCTGGCAAAAAGAAGAATTAAAGCTGTCTTGGTTAATTCCGAAGGTTGAAACCCGACTGGCCCGATTTCTAACCAGCTTTGAGCGCCGCGGATAGACCGGCCGACAAAAAGGGTAATGATTAATAAAATAATCGTTAACCAATAAAAAGAAAAGAAAAACCAGTTTTGGGTGGTCAGCCAGCGCCAGTTGATTTTAGCGGCCAAAAAGATAATCAGAAAACTTAAGCCGTACCAAAGAAGTTGGGAGCGAAAAAGATTCGGCCGGGTGGAAAAAATTGAAATCAAACTCGCTCCGGTCAAAAAAACCAAAGCGCCGATAAACCACCAATCTATTTTTTTAAACATATAGTCACTAGGGACGGGGTTCAATAAAAATCTTGACTTGGTTTAAATCCAGCTGGTTGACGTTTTCGTCTTTCGGCAATTCAACACCGAAGAATCGTTCTTCAAAGCCCTTAAGGTCGGTCAAGGTCGTAAAAGAAGCGTTTGAAACGCGGTTTTGGCGATTATAAAGAATGGTTATGATTTTCACTTGAGAAATCAAAAGCGGATATTCGTTTTTTAGAAGACCATTGACCGTTATGTTTTTGTCGGCGATATTCGTTCTAACCGAACGGGCGCTTAGTTTTGGCTTAACCAGTTCTTTTTCCGATTGCCAAACAACGCTTTCTTTTTCTATTGATAATTCCACTCGGGAAACGTCTTGAGGATTGATTTTTAATGGCGGTTCTATAAGGTATTTTTTTTCGCCGGTATAAATAAACGATTGGCCTTTAACGGTTTTCAACAAAGCGCCAAAAGGGCCAAAGATCGTAAATTGATAAGAAAATGCTTGAGCTCCGAAATTCGGATTGGAATTAGTTATTTCCGCCAATAAAGAAATTTCATTTTCTCTGGCCGGAACGGAAACGGCCCAGTTGACCATTAACGGTTTCAGCCGGGCTATTTCGCAGGGCGAACAAGGCTTGCCGCAGTCGGTTCCGGTTTCGCCTTGATTTTTGATTTTGTCAAAGCAAGTCGGCGCCGGCTTCAAAAATAGAATATAAACCAGCCAAAAAATAATAATTATTATTAAAAGATAAAAAGCGCCGTAAAGCAGTTGTTTGACTAAACGCGGAGTCATGCATGAATATTACAACGAAAATCGAAAAACTAAAATACGAAATAAAAAATCCCCGGCAAAACCTACTTTCGCCCCGAAGGACTATCATCGGCGTTTAGGGCTTTTACTTCCGAGTTCGGAATGGGATCGGGTATGGCGCCCTAAACTAAATCACCGGGGAAACTTTTTTAAAATTTAGACAACTTTTTGAGGTAGAGAATTAGTGGCTTATTAGTACTTCTCGGCTAAACGCCTCGCGGCGCTTACACCTAAAGCCTATCAACCCAGTAGTCTTCTGGGGGCCACCTAAATAATAAATTATTTAGCGATACTTAATCTTGGGAGGGGCTTCGCGTTTAGATGCTTTCAACGCTTATCCCGTCCGAACATAGTTACCCGGCGTTTCAGTTGGTACCAAAGCCGGTAAGCCAGAGGTTCGTTCAGCTCGATCCTCTCGTCACATAATCTTCTATTACTAGAAGTGTAGACTATATCTTCACCACGACCGCGGTCGGGGGTCGACGTATTATAACATCAAAAATGATATTATCTTCATCCGCCCACTGGCGGAATCCAGTCGTTACGGGGTCAATCCTAAAATTTTTAGCAACTCTTTCTCTGTTTTCTTCCTTTTAGTTACATAATTTTCTGACTGAATTTTCAGAATATTATTAACTAATCTTTTTAATTCCTTCTTTGCTAATTTGCTTTTTTGGAGCAATTTTGCCGAATCCAAAAGAATTTTCGCCTGAATTTTCTTGAATTTAATGAATGGCAATAAATTTTGCAGTATTCTTTGAATCTGTTTATAGCCGTTTATTCTCAATTCGGTGATTCCATCATTTCTTCTGGAGATATAACCGATATTAAGGATATCACGGATCCAATGAAGCGGTTTTTCGTGGCGACTATCTTGATAAAAACAGATAGTAACCATAAAGCGCTTTCTTGATTTATTGCCGTCTTTGCGTTTTTTTATTTGCAACATTAAGCTTCCGTCACCATCAAGAAATCCAGCGATATAGGCAAAATTAATTTTAGATTGACTTCCCACGGTATTATCTTAATGATTTTATGGTCCTCAAGTGAATTGTACCATAAATGTAGGACCGAAAACAATAGTCATTAAGATTTCACCGTTATTAGTCGAATTTTCAATCCGAATTACTTCGGAAAGTAGCAATTTAATTTACTAGAGCCGACTTCCCTCAAGTATCCACGCTGACAGTAGATAGAGACCAACCTGTCTCACGACGGTTTGAACCCAGCTCACGTACCCTTTTAATTGGCGAACAGCCAAACCCTTGGGACCTTCTTCAGCCCCAGGATAGGGTGAGCCGACATCGAGGTGCCGAGCGATGCCGTCGATATGGACTCTCGGGCATCACCAGCCTGTTATCCCCGGGGTAGCTTTTATCCGGTATCTCCGACCTTTCTATAAAGTGTCGTCGGGTCGCTAAGCTCTGCTTTCGCATCGGCGCGGCTTGTCAGCCTTGCCGTTAAGCCGACTTGTGCCTTTGCACGTCCAGCCCGATTTCCATCCGGGCTAAGTCGACCTTAATAGACTCCTCCGTTACTTTTTAGGAGGACAACGCCCCATTGAAACTGCCCACCAGACACTGTTTCCGAACGTTTTTGCCGTTCAGATTAGACTTTAAAACTCGAAAGATGGGTGTTTCATTGTCGGCTCCATTCCGCCCGAAAGCGAAACTTCAAAGCCTGCCCACTACGCTACGCATTAAAGTTCTAAAATCAATATCAAGCTGCAGTAAAGCTCCCGGGGTCTTTTCGTCTTACTGCCAGTACCCCGCGTCTTCACGGGAATCGCATTTTCATCGGGCTCCTCATTGAGACAGTTCCCCAGTCGTTACGCCATTCGTGCGCTTCAGAACTTACCTGAAAAGGAATTGCGCTACTTTAACACAGTTATAGTTACTGCGGACATTGACGAGGGCTTCGGGCAGTGGGCGTTACCCTTGCGGATAACACTCCCGCCGTTAACCTTCTCGCATCGGTCAGGCGTCACCCCCTATACATCCTCTTACGAGTTAGCAGGGAGCTGTGTTTTTGGTAAACAGTCGCTAGGGATTCTTTCGCTGCGTCCCTCCCCAGTTTTGGTATCAAGCAAGCTATTTTTTAGCCGCTTGAAAAGTTCAATTTTACCACTGCCGTGATTTTTTAATCTTCTCTCACGAAGCAATGCATCTGTATAATAATTACTTTACCAAAACTGGGGAGGGAAAGACATATCGCGAACTTACGTCTGCTTTTTTGCCGAGTTCCTTAACGAGGAATTACCCGTTCCCCTGAGGCTACTCGCCTCATCCACCTGTGGCGGTTTTTAGTACGGGGCCCATTAACATAACTCTTAGAAGGTTTTCTTGAGAGACTCTTCAACCGAATTGAATTGATAAAAATCAAAACTTTCATCAATTTCCGAAATTCGCCATTAAAGGCAGTCCCAACAGATTTACTGGTCGGAACATTTCTTGAAATCAATAACGCCAAACCATTAAGGCGCTCAATTTTATGTTCTCTGTTACTCCATCGATAATTAATGGGCGGGTCGGAATATTAACCGACTGTCCTTTAGCTGCGGCTTTCGCCATTGCCTTAGGGCCGCCTAACCCTCCGTCGATTTTCGTTGCGGAGGAAACCTTGGATTTGCGGGGAGACGATTTCTCATCGTCTTTGCGATTACTCATGCCAACATTCTCTCTTCCCAGCGCTCCAGCTGCCCTCGCGGGTCAACCTTCGCTGCGCTGGAAATGCTCTCCTATCAATCACGCGACGAAGTCGCGTGATAATTCAGAATTTAGAATGCAGAATTAAGAATTAAATAAATAATTCTAAAAATTCTGAATTCTTAATTTGTAATTCTAAATTATCGCGTCGGCTTCGCCGCGCGATTCCGTGTCTTCGGTAATTTGCTTAGCCCCGATAAATTTTAGACGCCCCCAACCATCGGATAGTGAGTTGTTACACACTCTTTAAAGGATGGCTACCTCTAAGCCAACCTCCTATTTGTCTCTGGTTGAAAACTTTCTTTAACACTTAGCAAATATTTAGGGACCTTAGACGACGGTCAGGGCTGTTTCCCTTTCGACCACGGAGCTTAGCCCCCGTAGTCTGACTGCCGGAAAACAATTTCTAGTATTCGAAGTTTGATTGATTTGTCGGGCTTTCGCCCTTTACAATTCATCCAGCGCTCTACCCCCAGAAATCTATTATCCGACGCTAGTCCTAAAACTATTTTGGAGAGAACCAGCTATTCCCAAGCTCGATTAGCTTTTCACTTCTTATCCCAGTTCATCCGAGAGTGTTGAACGGCTCACCGGTGCGGACCTCCAGTCGATTTTCATCGACCTTCATCCTGACCAGGATAAGCTCGCTTGGCTTCGGGTCTTAATCGCGCTGCTTTATTTTTCGCCTTATTCAGACTTGGTTTCCCTTTGCTTCGTCCGATTAATCGGACTTAAACGAGCAGCGCAAATAAAGTCGTTGGCTCATTCTTCAATAGGCACCCAGTCACGCTTCGCTACCGCTCACCGTGCCTAATTCAAAATTATAAATTTAGAATTAAGAACTTTAAGCTCGCTTCGCTCGCTAATTAATAATTCAGAATTATGAATTCAGAATTAAAATTACAATAAATTCTTAATTCTGCCTTCTTAATTCTTAATTAAAGCGAAGCTTTATAATTCTGCATTCTTAATTCTGCATTCTAAATTAGGAGCGTTGAGCGATAGCGATATCGCTCCTGGTCCTTGTGAGTGTATGGTTTCAGGTTTTATTTCAACGGCCTCACCGGCCTGCTTTTCACCTTTCCCTCGCGGTACTTGTTCACTATCGATCGCAAAGCGTATTTAGCCTTAGGAGATAGTACTCCTTGCTTCCCTCGAGGTTGTCTAGCCTCGAGGTACTCAAGAACTCCGACGCTCTTACGAGGTCGGAGCCCCGACTTTTACGTCGGGGTAAAAATTTAAGAGTTTGCCGACTTTTGTCTACAAGGCTTTCACTTTCTTTGGCGCTGCTTTCCAGCAGTTTCGACTAGCCAACACCGACGCCTTACGGGTCGGTGCTCCGACTTTACGTCGGAGCAAATTTGTAACTCTTATCTTAAGTTTCAAGTTTATCCCGTTAGAAATCCGTTTCTTTAAAACGGCATTTTTTCTAACGGGACAAGAAACTTAAGAATATTTTTATCTTACGACCCCGAACACTTAATAAATTAAGTATCTGGTTTAGGCTCTTCCCGTTTCGCTCGCCGCTACTAAGGGAATTTTGCGAAGCAAAATTCCTGCGTCAAGTATCAAGTGTCATGTATCAAGAAACGCTTTTGTACTCTAAATTCCTGACACGTGACACCCGACACCTGACACAAAAAATCGTTTCGCGATTTTTTTCTACTCCTCCGCTTACTGAGATGTTTCACTTCAGCGGGTAAGCTGCCTCGTCATTTATAGACAAGGCCATTTGCGTTTTACGCAAATAGGTTTCCCCATTCGGAAATCCCCGGGTCAAAGGTTGCTAGGCACCTCACCGAGGCTTATCGCAGCTACGCTACGTCCTTCATCGCCGCTTTGCGTCAAGGCATCCACCATACACCCTTAATAATTCTCTACCTCAAAAAATTGTCTAATCCGCGTTGGAATATCCCAGTAGTAGAGCAAAGCTCACTACGGGACAAGAAATTCCACGCGGGAGTCATATTAAATTTTCAAATTTCTTTCCGGTTCAATCTTGTCTTTCTTTACCCTCACACCGATTAAGCATTTTATTTTTTAATTTAACGCTAATGCTTGATCGGTCTGGGGATAAAAATTATTAATTAAAACTAAAACCCCGCCATTTTCCTGGCGGGGTGTGATTAGCAAAATCCAACTCAAGCGCTTTGCCAGCCCCGCCACACTTTGTAGTAAGGAATATGCATGGATGTAAGTATTGGGTAAATAAAAAGCTTTGTCAAGCAAGTATGTTTAGTTTTTGCTAATCAACTTGGCTATTGCCGATTATCTTTTATTCTCCAACTGGTCTCTCATTTTAGACAGAAGATGAGCGGCGTAATCTTTGCCTCCCAATCCGAAAGCGATTCCGCCAGCCAAGGCAATCATAGCGACAAGGCCGGAAAGAATTATGTTGAAAAGATTGCTGGCGATGCCTAATTGCATCAAAGCGGCCAAGAGTCCGAAAATGACAATTGTCCACCAGGCCAGGGAACTTAAAAAGCCCGCTCCTTCAAGCTGGGCACCGGCCACGGAAACTTTGATTATTGATTTCAAAAAACCGGCGATAATCAAAGCCGCTAATAATATCAAGACGGCCACGATAATATTGGGAATGTAAACGAGAATTGAATTCAGGAAATTGGAAAAAGCGTAGAAATTTAAGATGTCGGAAGCCGCCAAGACAGAGGCCAAAACCACAAACCAATAAATAATTTTGCCGAAAAATTTACCGGTATCAACTCTCAAGCCGCCTCTTTTCAGATATTCCTCCACTCCCGAGCGCATTAAAAGATTGTCCAATTTCAACAATCGGATAACTTTTATCACGACCATTTCCAAAACCGAGGCGACGATCAAGCCGATAACAAAAACTATCAACGCTCCTAAAACCAGCGGAAGAACGTTTAAGGCCTGAATCCAAAGATTGCTCAAGGCATCCAGGGTGATACCGCTCCAACTTTGTATTAATTGCGCCATATGTATATTGGTAAATTGAGTATTTTCGACCTTTTGGTTACGGATTCAGTATAACAAAAACCATCTGAAAATTACAGGTTGATTGTGGATAACTAATACGGGATTTACTCCACGATTATTTTCGCTTTCATTGACGGATGAACGCCGCAATGATAATCAAACGCTCCGGCCGCGTTAAAAGCGTGGGAATATGTTTTTCCCTTGGATAGCGCGGCCGAGCTTAATTCGTTTCCGAAATCCGAAACTATCGTATGCGCGGCAAAATCCTTGTTTTCCCACGCAACCGTCTCCCCTCTTTTGATTTTTAATTCCGACGGGTTAAAAGAAAAATTTTCTATATTGACGCCGCGCTCTCGCGGAACATTTTCCGAAGTTTGATTGTTTGTTGACGAATTATTGGCCGAAGGAACGGCCGGCGCTTCCGCTTTTTCTTTCCGGGCGAACAAATAAATCCCGCTGGTTATCAAGATTATTATAATTATTAAAACCAACCAAGATTTTTTAATCATATTTTATTTTAATTTGAATATTTTATTAAAAAAATAAGTTATTCCGGCGATAAACGAGAAATGAACTATGCCTATCAGCGCGGCGGAATAAAAAGAAGCCCGGGGAAAAGTGATGTAATAATACAGTCCGAATATCGCGGCGCCTGAAATCCCCACGATTATCGGGTTGGTTTTATTTTTAGGCGCCATTAAGTACGTCAAGAAAAAGACAATGGCTACGATAATTGATTTGGCAAGTCCGTAATACGTAGGCGCGAAAAACGACTCGTAGACGAAATTGTAATCCCTGCCGATTAACAGTTTGTCCAAAATAAACCGGTGTCCTATATAAAGCTCAAGCATCCCGACGGATAGTCCCAGCCATAGACCGTGAAAGATTAATTTAAAAACAGACGATTTCATTTTATTGATTTCTTAATAGATAAGCCTAACACAAATTTATCAAAAAATTCTGACAATGTTTCGTTTGGTGGACTATTCTTAAGTTAGCTCGGACGATTTTCGCCGCCGCAGGCGGCGAGGAAAAGCCCCCAAAAATTTGACGCTTCGCCGCATTTTTTGACAATTTCAAGTTTTTAGCGAGCTTTGCTCGCTAGTAAAATCATATCAGATTTTACCTTTGCCGGCAAATTCTGAAAAGAAAAAGGAGCGGTTTCGAATTTAATCTAAGACCGCTCCTGCAATGAAAAATGAAAATGGTCTCGCCCTACAATAATCCTTCTGCATCTCTAATCATTGCTGTTGCTACGGGTGAAGCTCCAGCGCCAGGACCAACACAGAGATAGATACCTCCTGAACCATCCTCGCCCTCAACTGTCAAAACGGCGTTATTAACCCACGTAGCTGAATTACACAAACGAGCAATCAAGGGATTGTCTATTCTTTTGAATCCGCCGCTGATTACCCACCCCTCGATGTGATGAGTAAAAGCTACGATGTCGTTGTCTTTCTCCTTGAAATTTCCATCCCTTTCAAAAGAAACGACAAATCTTCTACTCATTGCTTCCGTAATTGCTTGCCTCACCATCTCGTCTGTAAGAACGACTTTGATGTCTTTCGCGTGAAGAATGGTTTTGGGACGAAAACAAAGATTAAACAGAATTGAAGTTTTTTTGGTTACATCAGGACCCGCCTCGCCCAAAATAATCTTAATTGGATCTTTTTCTCCGGGTTCAGCGTAGCCAAGTCTTTTCACCTCCTCAACGATATGTCCAAGAGGATTACCCATCCTTAAATCGTCCCAAATGTAATTCATGGTACTGTTCACGATAGCGTGAACTTCTCTAATTCCAGAGAAAAATCTGCGTTGGAGAAAATGGATCATTCCCGACCCCCCACCAACCGTAGCGCTGTAACCAATGCGATTAAGAATTGGTTTAAGTCCAGCAAAATAGTTGGAAAGAGCTCCTTTCTCACAAGTAACAACGGGTATTCCTTTTTCTATGACAGCAGTAATATAGTTAAACGCCGTTCTGCCATCATCAAATGTCGGTATGGCGAGAAAGACAACATCGACATCGTGACAATAATTAAGCCAGTTTTCACTTTTGTCTTTCGGAACATCGATGTTACCAATAAAAACATGTTCGCTTGTGACAATGAAAACTATTTTCCATCCATTTTCTAAAAGTTTTTCGTATAACTTTTTTCCTATATTTCCAAACCCTATTATTCCAGCTTGTTTCATTTTTTATTTCCTCCTTTTTGATTAAATGTGCTGTAAAATTTTTCTTTTACAAAATGTGGTTCGGGCCGATATTTTTTCGGTTCTTTGGCAGTTTTGGTTTCGACGAAAGTCGAACCGACAATTTCAAGTTTTTCTTTAGCGGCAAATTCTCGCAACTCGCAAAGTTGCGATTCAATGGAAAGAATTTGATGATTCTCGTCTTCTGTTGATTTTCGGGCGTAAATTATATATTTCATAAGTTCGTATGTTGGATGAAAATTTTCTTTTATAAACAAAACCAAAAATTGATTTTTTCTTTCAATTTCCCGTTCAATTTGGCCGCCGAGCCCCAAAGGGGCGAGGCGGAAACCTTGACATATCCGAAATTGTGGACCTAGGCAGAATCGAACTGCCGTCTCTACAATGCGAATGTAGCGTCTTGCCGCTAGACCATAGGCCCCTCTTTGATGTTTGCTTTTTGGATATAAGTTTTTAAATCTATCTTGAAAAAACATCCGCGCGCAACGAATATCGCATAAACAATTTATTTAATTTTTCTTGCCCGCCGTAGTTTCAACGGAGGCGAGATTCGACCTTTTCTAATATAATATAGCTTCCAAGCGGTGATTTATACAAGCTTGCGCAAATTACCGATTTCTTGCTCAATTGGTTTAATTTTTGATTCATTCAGGCCGATTTCTCGCAGCAGATTTTTGTTTTTCAGAATTTCTTTGCAGAGCACCAACCCTTTATCCAAAAGCAATTGTTTGTGGTTATTGCTTAAAGTTGTCAGGCAGGTAAGCGGATGAAGGCCGGCGCTTTCAATTAAATTCTGCAAACCGTTGTTTGGCGGATAATTCCACCCAATCGCTTTGATGCCCGCGCACGAGGCGTACTGAATGGCATCGGATGTCAGCTTGGTGTTGGTAACAAGCCAAACCTCGTGGAATTCGCGGCCGGGTTCGGGTTGCGTCTGCCATTGTTTTTGAATATCTTCAAAACGCGCCTGCACGTAGAGCGCCACTTTAACATCGGACTTCGTGCCCGGTTGATTATGAAATTTACACTCAACCATAACGCGGCGATTGCCTTTTTCCGCGATAACGTCAATTTCGTGCGAGACGCACGCTCCCCGGATTATTTTGCCGACTTGAACAGCAAAACCCTCTGTTTTCAAAAGCTCGCCCACGAGTTTTTCAAAGGGATGGCCGCTTGGCCCAAGTTCCATGACGGCTCGTTTTAAGGCATAGCGGCCGGCGGTAACGCGGTCTTGCTCGTGAAGCAACGATAAAGCATAACGATAAATTTCCGCCGTCTTCGTGCCGTTTTTCACTTCGCTTCTGACTCGGTCAATAATTTTTCCGATGACACCCGACGGCGCTTTTGTCCTTTCCAAAGAATGCCTTAATTTTGAATCAGAAAATAATTCTTTTTCGCCGGACGCTTTGGTAATAAAAATTTCTTTTTTCATGAACTTGGTCGGGGAGCCGGGAATCGAACCCGGTCTCTACGCACCTTCACCCCGTTAGATATTCTTGTCGGACTGCTGGGAATCGAACCCAGACCGCGCGCACCCGAAGCGCGCATACTACCACTATACGACAGTCCGGAATATATCTAACGGGGCGGGGCGTATGTACTACCGGTATACTACTCCCCGATTGATTTCCCTGGCAATTGATTTATAACAATCTGCGCAGATGTGAAATTTTTGAACTTTGCCTTTTTTATCCGGCGGGCTGAATAAAAGAGCGCCAAATTTCTTTAATTCTTTTTTACATTTGTAGCAAATCGGTTTTATGGCCATATCGCTTAAAGGTGTTTAAACATAGTATTTCTTTTTCATTTCCGATTCAAGCCCGCCTTCAAATTCTTCTTTCATTTCTTTCGCGCCCTTGGATAATTTTGTCAATTCATTTTCTGGTAATTTCGCTAAATTCTTAATTCTTAATTCCAAACTCTCTTTCGTGTTTTTCTCGGGATCTTCCAAAATTTCATTAAGCAAGACTGCCAAAATCTGGCCAATTTTTGGGCCGGGTTCAATTTTGGCTATCTTCATCACGTCTTTGCCGTCAACTGCCAGCATCTTCGGCGAAAGCGGATCTTGTTTTACTTTCTCCACCATAAAAAGAAGATGGCGAAGTTTATAAGGAACGGCTTTGGGAACGCCCGAACCAATGCGGTCGGCTTCGCGGACTTTTATCAAGTCAGCGATGTTTTCCGGACCTACCCGGCGCAAAAATCGGCGGACTCCGGCTTCGGTGACTTCGCCCACATTGTAGTAAAAAAGATGGTAACGAACGAGGTGGGCGACTTTTTCCGTGATTTCTTTGGAGAAATGAAGACGGCCAAGTATCTGCCCGGTCATTTTGGCGCCGACAATTTCGTGATTGTAGAAAGTGGAGTCCGGCCCGTCTCCCCTTTTGGTTCGCGGTTTGGCCACGTCGTGAAGCAACGACGCCAAACGGATAGCCAGCGAATAATTATTTTTGGCGGCGTAATCCAACGCGCGAACGTTGTGTTCAAAAACTTCGTAAATATGATGTTTGTTTTGGCCGACATCAATCCCCTCGCCCAATTCCGGAATAGCGCAAGGAAGCAGATTTAATTCTTTCAATTTCCTAATACCTTCAGCGGCCCGTTCCGTCATAATTATTTTTTCCAATTCGTCGCGGATTCTTTCTTTGGCGACGACGGCTAAAAGACCGGCTTCTTTTTTGATAGCTACGGCCGTTTTTTCTTCAATTTTGAAATTTAATTCCGCGGCAAAACGAACCGCTCGCATCAAGCGCAGGGCGTCTTCGTTAAAACGCTTTTCGGGCTCACCCACCGTGCGAATAATTTTATTTTTTAAGTCATTTTGACCGCCAAAAGGGTCAATGATTTTTTCCGCCATCCCTTCGGCAATGCTCAAGGCAAGCGCGTTGACGGTGAAATCGCGGCGAGATAAATCTTCTTCAATGGTTTTAGCGAATTTTATTTCATCCGGGTGTCTTTTGTCGGTATATTTCCCTTCCAAGCGGAAAGTGGTCACTTCAATGATTTTCAAAGACGGCTCTTCGGATTCGGTCTTGACGCCGACCGTTCCGAATTGATTTTCATAAACACTTTCGGGAAAAATCTTTTGCACTTCTTCGGGCTTGGCATCGGTGGCGATGTCCCAATCTTTGGGCTTGATGCGCAATTTTTCGGTTTCGCCCAGAACAAGATTGCGGACGCAACCGCCCACCAAAAAGGCCCGATAACCGGCTTTTTCCAATTTTTCCGCCAATTCCAAAACTTCTTTCGGTATTTTCATTGAATGAATTATATCACGAAAATAAAGATAAGCCTAAAAAATTCGGAGCTATTCTCGGAGACGGAGCTCGGATTGGTTGCAATGCCGTTTTGAATCCGGGCGTCATAATTGAAAAGAATGGCTGGGTTTATCCCAATGACACGCTGGAAGGATTTTGGACCCGGAGACTTCTTTGGGAAAGGTTAAAGAAAAAAGTCAAAGAAGCCAGGCCATAATTTCGGTTGAAATAAAAAAAGCCCCAATTTTTGTTGGGGCTTTAATTTTTTAAACGGTAAAAGCCGGGAGGCGCATAAAATGAACAATTAAATAAGGGCAAATTTTTATAATCTTGTCAAATCTCTAAAAATGATTTATAATTTTAAAATTAAAACGTTGTTTTTGCCCTTGTAGTGAAACGGATATCACGACTGCCTTCGAAGCAGTTAGTGGAGGTTCGAATCCTCCCGAGGGCACCACAAAGGAAATTGCAAGTTTGAAAGGTTCGCCTCGCTTCGCTCGGCGATTAATTGGTATTCAATTTGGGGGTAAAAACGAATTCACGATTTCGCATTTTGGGGGAAGAAAATTTTTTAATCCAATTCTGAAACCTAGAAAAAGCCCCTATTTTAGGGCTTTTTCTGTTGAGCTTGACTTTTAAGTTCATATATGCTATATTAGCAACAGTAAGAAATCGGGCTACGGTAGCTCGATAACAGCACATTTCACAATCAAAACCAGGAGGTGAGCCGTGGAAATCTATCGCATCCTCGCTGACTTCGTCTTCTGGTTCCATTGGGTTTGGACTGCCCTGATTCTCGGGGGAATCGTTCTCTCGATGAAGTACAAGTGGTATAAGCGATACCACGCAATTGTGCTGACGAGTGCCGTCGTCTCGCAACTGATCTTTCTGGGCTGTCCGCTCGTCGCATTGGAAAACACGCTTCGTATGCAGTACGACCCTAAAGCAAAGTTCAGTGGGTCGTTCATCTGCTACTACTTGAAGGAGTACTTCGGTTTCCAAATCTCGCCCGAGTACATCACTCTGGCGTTGGTGGGAATCGTAGCCATCTCCGCGCTGATTTTCCTGCGACGACCCAAGGAACAATGAGCGACATAGAGTTTGCCACTTCTCTTCAAAAAGTGGCTTTTCTTTTTGATTTTTTTCAACATTTATCATAAAATACATTTGTATTCGCTTTGCGAATTATGAATTGAATGCCGCCAAAGAAAAACTTGAAATTGTCAGCGGTGCGGCTCCGCCGCCTTTCTGAATTTTCGCGGGGGGATTTTTTCGGAAAAATGCGTTCGGACTAATTCAAGAATACTGCGCCAGATTTCTCTAGTTTTTAATTATTAATTTCTATTTGCCAGTAACCAAGTTTGGGGGCGTTTGGTTTTCCAAAACGGCGATAATGTTTTCCGCCGCCATTTCCGCCATTTTGCTTCGGGTTTCAAGAGAAGCGGAAGCCAGATGAGGAGCCAAGACGACGTTGTCCAGTTTGGCTAAGCCCGGAGCCAAAGCCGGTTCGTTTTCAAAAACATCAAGAGCGGCTCCCCGGATAATTTTGTTTTTAAGAGCTTTCACCAAAGCGACTTCGTCAACAACCGGACCGCGGGAAGTGTTGATAAGGCAAGCGGTTGGCTTCATCAAAGCCAGTTCTTGAGCGCCGATTAAATGGCGCGTGGTCGGAAGCAAGGGAACGTGGATAGAAATTATATCCGAAGTTTTCAGCAATGTTTCCAAATCGGCGTAATCAACATGATAAAGTTTTTCCAATTCTTCATTGCGTTTGGCGTCGTGGTAGATAACATTCATGTCAAAGCCGTCGCGCATCCGGCGAGCCACTTCTCCGCCAATGCGACCCAGGCCGATTATGCCCAAGGTTTTTTCTTTCAAATCGGAACCGAGGAAAAGCATCGGCGCCCAGCCGACGAATTTTCCCCGGCGGATAAACTTATCGGCCTCCACGATTCTTTTGACAATGGCGAAAATCAAACCGATGGTGAATTCGGCCACGGTTTCGGTTAAAACGCCGGGAGTATTGGAGATAACTATCCCCCGCTTTTGAGCCGCCTTCAGGTCAATGTTGTCAACGCCGACGGCGTAATTGGCAAAAATTTTCGTTTGAGGTCCGGCCGCCGCCATTACTTCATCGGTTATTTTGTCCGTTAAAAGACAAAGAACGGCATCGTAGTTTTTATTTTTTAAAGCCAATATTAATTTTTTCTTGGCTAAAACTTTATCTAAAGGATTAACGATTACTTCGTAACCTTTATCTTTTAATTTTTTAATTCCG
>MFKM01000016.1 GCA_001779575.1 Candidatus Jorgensenbacteria bacterium RIFCSPLOWO2_12_FULL_42_11 | reverse complement strand
TTTGCAATTCGGAACCCGGGCCAATTCTGACGGCGCGATCACGGAACGGATGAGGATCACGAGCGCCGGCAACGTCGGCATCGGGACGACGGGGCCGGGAGCAAGAATGGAAATTAAACATAATACAGTAGCTGCGCCCGAAACATCGGGTTCGTCAAGAACTGGTGCAGTAACTCGATTCTTTTCTAAGACATCATATTTTGCACTTGATATTGGAGAATATGGGGCAAGCCCCTATAGCTATTGGTTGCAGGCATCAGATCCAGCGGATTTGTCTACTAATGTACCCATTGTCTTTAATCCAAACGGCGGCAACGTCGGAATTGGGACGACAGCGCCGGGATACAAGCTCGATGTTCAAGGCGGTCAAATTAATGCTTCCGGCGGTTTATGTATTAACACTGACTGTAAAACCGCCTGGAGTCAGGTCGCTAGCAAGTCATTAAGTGGTTTCAATGGATACAATGTTGATACGGTATATCAAGCATTAACTGATGGATTTGTAATAGTAATAACTCACCATTATGCTGGCGGAGTTACACAAATTCTTTCAGATTTAACCAATCCGCCAACCACCACAAGAGCTAAGAGTTCCACTGGTAGTGGCACTACGGAATTTGGCACCACGCTTACTGTGCCAATTAGAAAAAATGATTATTGGAAAGTTACGAATACTGCTGACCCTGCAACCGTATACTGGGTGGGTTTAAATTAAATAAAAAATCAAAATAAGTTTTTATTTTCCCAGCGCTTCAACCGAAGCGCTGTTTTTATTCGTCTTGAGTAAATCCTGAAATTTTTATATATTTAATGCATGTTCAAGGAAGCGAAAAATCTAAAAATTCCCGAAATTGAAGAAAAAATCCTGAAATTCTGGCAGGATAATAAAATTTTTGAGAAATCTAAAAGCTCTAAACTAAAAGCTAAAAGCTTTAGTTTTTACGACGGCCCGCCTTTTGCCAACGGTTTGCCTCACTACGGCCATATTCTAGCCACCGTCATCAAAGATACCGTAACCCGCTTTTGGACAATGAAGGGATTCAGGGTGGAACGCCGGGCAGGTTGGGACACCCACGGTTTGCCCGTGGAAACCGAAATTGAAAAACAATTAAACCTCAAAGGTAAAAAAGATATTGAAAAGTTCGGCATTGAAAAATTCAACGCCGCCTGCCGCGATTCAGTTTTTCGCTACAAAAAAGAATGGGAGAAAACTTTTGAAAGAGTCGGCCGCTGGGCCGATTATTCCAACGCTTACGCCACTCTGGATAATTCCTATACGGAATCGGTCTGGTGGGTTTTTAAAAAGCTTTGGGAAGAAGGATTGGTTTATAAAGATTTCAGGGTGGCGCCTTATTGTCCCCGTTGCGGAACGCCTCTTTCTAATTTTGAAGTCAACCAGGGCTATCGGGAAGCCGAAGATCCGTCGGTTTTCATAAAATTTCAGGTGAAAGGAGAAAAAAATACTTATTTTCTAGTTTGGACGACTACGCCCTGGACATTAACCGCCAATGTCGCCGTCGCTGTTAACCCGGAACTAACTTATACCAAATATCGCGTCAACGGAGATTATTTATGGACCCGCGATCAGCTTCCGTCAATGGCCGACAAAGAGATTAAAGCGGTGGAAAAAATATCCGGCAAAAAATTGGTCGGGTTTGAATACAAACCGCTTTATAAAATTCAGGGTTCGGAGTCTAAAATTCAGGGTTATTACCGGGTACTGCCGGCTGATTTTGTTTCAAATAAAGAAGGGACGGGCTTGGTTCATATCGCGCCGGCTTTCGGGGAAGAAGATCATAAATTGATAAAAAATACATTTCTTCAAGGCGGGACAAAATCAAAAAAGTTTGAATTTCCTTTTACAGTTGACGAAGAAGGAAAGATGAATAAAGGAGTAATCGGCGAAGGGCTATCCGTGAAAAAAGCCGACAAAGTTATTTTGGAAGATTTAGAAAAACGGAATCTTTTATACAAAAAAGAAACCATTAAGCATCAATATCCTTTTTGTTGGCGCTGCGATTCGCCGTTGCTTTATTATCCACTAAACGCCTGGTACGTCGCCGTTGCCAAAATAAAAAACAAGTTAATAAAAAACAATAAAAAAATTCATTGGACGCCGGAGCATGTCAAGGAAGGCAGATTCGGCAAATGGCTGGCCGAGGCGCGGGATTGGGCCGTCTCCCGAAATCGTTTTTGGGGCGCGGCTTTGCCTGTTTGGCAATGCCAGCCATGCCAAAAAAATATCGCCATCGGTTCTTTGAGAGAATTGGCGCGATCGGCAGTCGCGACCGGCAACCGATATTTCCTTCTGCGGCACGGCGAAGCGCGTTCCAACCGCGATAAAATTCTTTCTTGCTGGCCGGAAAAAGAAAAAATCAAACTTACTGCCAAAGGAGAAAAACAAGCGAAAAAAGCCGCTGAAATTTTAAAGAAAAAAAACATCCAACTCATTTTCGCTTCTGATTTGGCGCGAACCAAAGAAACGGCGGAAATTGTTTCCGAAAAAATAAAAATTCCGGTCAATCTTGACGAGCGTCTAAGAGAATACAATGTCGGGGTTTTTAACGGAGAACCGATGGACAAATTCAGCGATTTCATCGGTGAACCGATAAACAAATTTTCAAGGACGCCCGAAAACGGAGAAAACTTAAACGACATCAGAAAACGGATGATGAGTTTCGTTTTGGAAATTGAGAAAAAATATAAAAATAAAAATATTTTAATTGTCGGGCACGGCGATCCGCTTTGGGTTCTGGAAGGAGCCGTCCAGGGCCTTAACGAAAACGAAATCATGAAAATCGCGGATAGATATATTAAAGTGGGCGAACCGCGGGAGATAAAATTCCTAAACCTGCCTTATTCGGAAGACGGCCGGCTGGACTTGCATCGTCCCTACATAGACAAAGTGGAATTGAAATGTCCCCAATGCGGAGGCCAAGCGAAAAGAATCGCCGAAGTTTTTGATTGCTGGTTTGAGTCCGGAGCCATGCCCTATGCCCAGCGGCACTACCCTTTTGAAAATAAACAGTTGGTTGAAAAAACCTTTCCAGCTGATTTTATCGCCGAAGGCCTGGACCAAACTCGCGGCTGGTTTTACACTCTCCACGTTTTAGCCGCGGCCTTAACCGTTGAAAATCTGGGTTTGGGGAAAAACCAACCGGCCTTCAAAAATGTCGTGGTCAACGGTCTTGTTTTGGACACCTTCGGAAACAAATTGAGCAAAAAACTGCGCAATTATACCGAACCGGAAATTATCATCAACAAATACGGCGCCGATGCCTTGCGTTATTTCCTTTTGAGCTCCACGCCGATTGGCGAAGATTATCAATTTTCCGATAAAGGAGTGGAAGAAATTTTCCGAAAAGTGGTTGATAAATTCAGAAACGTGTTTAATTTCTACGAGCTATATGCTTCAGGTGTCGGGCATCGGGCGTCAAACGCCAAGCGCCGGGCATCTAATATTTTAGACCAATGGATTTTGGCCCGGCTTAACGAAGTGGTTGAAAAAATGACGGATAAAATGGAAAATTACGAACTGACTGAAGCCGCCAGAATTTTAATGGATTTTATTGACGACCTGTCCAATTGGTACGTCAGGCGTTCCCGAAAAAGATTGTCGGCTCTTCCAATTTTAAACTACGTTATTTTAGAAACCTGCAAATTAATGGCGCCGTTTGCTCCTTTTATTTCCGAAGCGGTTTATAAAAGCGTCAAGCGTCAAAAATCAGATATTAAATCGGTTCACCTTGAGGATTGGCCGAAAGCCAACTCAAAACTTAAAACTCAAAACTCAAAACTCTTAGAAGAAATGGCGGAAATCAGACGGATGGCCAGCCTGGGTTTGGCCAAAAGGCTGGAGGCCGGCATAAAAGTAAGACAACCCCTGTCGGAATTAAAAATCAAGAATCCCGAATTAAGAAATAAAACGGAATTATTGGCCGTCCTCAAGGAAGAAGTCAATGTCAAAGAAATAATTTTTGATTCCGAAATTAAAGAAGAAATAGAGCTGGATACCGAAATAACTCCCGAACTGAAAATGGAAGGCGTCTTAAGAGACTTGACCCGGCTGATTCAGGGATTGCGCCAAGACGCCGGCTATCAGCCCAAAGATAAAATTATTTTTATGGCCGAGGGGCCGGAAGAGTTAAGCGCTATCCTGACAAAAAATGAAAATTTCATCAAAAACGAAATCAACGCCCGCGAGATTGACTTGAAACATTCAGACAAATTTGACGCGGAATTAAAAACTAAAATTAACGATTGGCCGATCTGGCTCGGGGTCAGAAAAATTTAATTTGAATCAGTCAATAATTGAAGCGGGCTGTTTAATTGCCGGGCAGGGCTGAAAGAACAAAGCTTAATTCAAAACTCATTCGGCGGTCGGCGGTCGGCTGAATACTGGTCAAGGGCAGATAAATATCCCTGAAATTAGGTTGGGCAGAAAGAGTGTTTTTAAAATTAATTATTGCTTCTTTGTTATCGGCTCGGCCTTGAATTTTTATAGGCGTTGTCAATGACTGAATAAAAATCCGATCAAGAACAATCTGATTCCCGGCCAGCTCGCTTAATTTTTCAAAAAACGGAGACCACTTCGGAACGGATTCCTTGATCGCGGAAACCAAAGCTACCGATTCGTTAAAAAACTTGGCTTCCTCCCGAAGCTTGGCCACCTCCTGAACCTGGGGATAGGTAATTAACGCCGAAATTTGATTCTTGGCATTTTTTTGAATCCGAGTGAAAAAAACATCAATGCCGCCGAAAGCGATCAGCAACACCGCCAAGGAAACAAAAAAAACATTTCTCCAAAGAACAATAAAAGACAAGGCTTGTTCATGATAAAATTCCTCAATAACATTGTGAGAACTCAAGCTAATCAAAATGTCTTGACGACGAGGAATCAAACCGCGCAACGCCGAACCGAAAGCCACGAACCAGACGGCTGAAAAATCGCTATAACGCCTAAGTCGCAGAGGAATTGTCTTAAGACCGAATTCTTCTTTAATTATTTCTCCGACTTCTTTTTCCATGGCCGATGCCATAATTATCACCCCCTCCAGCAATGCCCCGAAATCAGTGGAAACGAAGTTTATAATCTTTTGAATTTCCTGGGAAATGATATTTTTAAAATCAGCAAAAACGATTTGTTTTTTTTCTCCTTGAAGAGTTCGCCAAAAAAGAAAATGATTGAAATACAGTTCCCCTTTTCTCAAAATTAGAAAATTCAAACCGTCGGTTGAAACGTTGACCAACAAATAGGCCTTATCTTGGTCTATCGTCGGCCCCAGTTCTTTAATCAACCGCGCCAAGGAAAGAGCGGGGAATTCAAAAGCTACCGGCGAAAATCCGCTTTCGCGAATGCAACTGTCATAATCATCAACTATAACTTTTTCGGTAAAAGCCCCCAGTATCCCCTTTTGGTGACCAATATCGGGATTGACGACCTGCCAGTCCGAGTATGCCTTTTCTAAACTAATAGGCGAAATCATTTGGAGATTTAATTCCGCCGCCTCTTTGATATTTTCTTGGCTTATTATCGGAATATTAAAAGACTGGCTGTAAACAACCGGGGCGGGCAAGGAAATTACGGCGTGAATTTTCTGATTAGTTTTTGATTTAATTAATTGAAGGTGAACGGCTTTTAGGGCGGCTAAAAAATTCTGACGGTCATTAATTTTTCCGTCTAAAATAATTCCCGGCGGCAAACGCAAAGAAGCGGTTTTAGTCTTTTCGCCCTCAATCTGCAGAAAACGAATCGCCGAATCGCTTATTTCCAAGCCTCCCACTAAAGGCTGGGAACTTAACCGTTGAAGAAAAGAAAAAATTTTTTTTACCATATGAACTTGAAAATTCAGAAAACTCTTTATTCTATTTCCCTGGTTGATTTCAAATCAACTTTGCCGGTATCGCCATCAACAATCAAAATCGTTTCTAATTTTCTCTGACGTCCCAAGGCCTTTCCCGAAGAAATTATCTGATGAACGCCTGACGGATATCCCGCCGGGTCCTTGATTACGATAACTTCCGCGACTCGGTTATCTACCGAAAAACTGTATCCGCCCGGAACGCTAAAATTCTTGTCTACCGCTATTTTTAGCAAAGCGTCTTCCGTGCCGGCTTTGGCCGCCGCTAAAGCCTGAGCGGACAATCGCTCTCCCCAACCGGAATTGCCCAAAATAAAAGCTATTAAAATTCCGGCAATGGAAATTTCCATAATAATACCGCCGATTAATAAAATAGTCGGCAAAGCCGCCTGCCCCGATGCTCTCGCATTTTTATTGTTGACTGGCATTAACGGTTGAAGTGGCTGTTTTAGCCCCGGTTAAAAAGTTCATAACATCGCTGCCGGATTTTAATTTAGCCATCCAAACAACCTTTTCCGGATTAAATTTTATTTTATTTTCAGGCTGCCAAAAAACCTGGTCTAACCGCTGGAGGGTTAATGGCTGTTGAGAATTGTCGGGATTTCTCTGAATATAATAAATATCGGTCAGGGAATAACGGGAAAATTTGTTTAACCTGCCCAAATAGAGATCTCCTGTTTCCAGATAAACAGCGTAATAATTTCCCTGAAAACCGACTTTTTGCCAATAAACAAACCCGACCAAGACCAACAATAAAATAATCACTGAAACTAAAAGAATTTTGTTAATATTGTTCATAATTAATAATTAAAACAAATAAATTACGATTATTGTTAATAATGGCAATTATAGCAGAAAATCAACGACGAGGAAACAGAATATCCCCTTTTTTCAAATGAGTGATTCTGGCGGCGGTTTCCGGCATAAACGGATTCAGAATGGCGGCTACCGAATTTAAAATCGCGGTTAAATTGGAAATGATTTGGTTTTTTAATTTTAAATCCGTGATTTTCCAAACTTGAGTTTGATTAATATGTTTATCTCCAAAAGCGATTAATTCCCAAACAGCGGCCAGGGCCTCGTTGAATTTGAACTCCTCTAATTTCCGGGCTACTGTTTTTTCTGTTTCTTCGATCTTGTCATTCGTAGTTTTTTCTATTTTCAAAAGTTGCGTTTCTAAAAATTGATTTTTAAGAGCTGAAACCCGAGCCGCAAAATTTCCCAAACCGTTAGCTAAGTCGGCGTTGTATCTTATTTTAAATTTTTCCAAAGTAAAATCTCCGTCTTCAATCGGAGAAAATTCAGCCAGCAAAAAATAACGAACCGCGTCGGCGCCATATTCTTCGGCTATTCCAAAAGGATCGGCCGCGTTCCCCAGGCTTTTAGACATTTTTTGTCCTCCGATGGTAAGATAGCCATGAACAAAAATGGTGTCCGGCAAATTCAGACCGGCCGAAATTAACATCGCCAGCCAATAAATGGCGTGAAATCTTAAAATTCCCTTGCCGATAAAGTGAATGATATTTTCGTCATTTTGTTGCCACCATTTCTCAAATTTTTGACCATCTTCGGCATAATCCAGAGCATTGATATAATTGGAAAGAGCGTCAAACCAAACCCAGACAATCTGGCTGGAATCGTCCGGCACCGGTATCCCCCAACCTTGAGCCCGTTCTGCCGACCGGGAAACGCAAATATCATCCAAGCCCGACTTGATAAAATTCAGGACTTCGTTTTTTCTTGATTCCGGAACAATTTTGACCTTGTCATTCTCTATGAGCCCTTGAATTGCTTTTGAATATTTTGTTAATTTGAAAAAATAATTCTCTTCTTCTATCAATTCCGGTTTTGTTTTGTGTTCGGGACAAAGTCCGTCAATCAATTCGCCCTCTTTGTAAAATCCTTCGCAACCGACGCAATAAAGCCCCTGGTATTTTTTTTTATAAATATCTTTTTGGCAGGCTAGCCATAATTTTCGGGCTCCTTCAACATGGCGGTCTTCGGTGGTTCGGATAAAATCATCAAAAGATAAATTGAGAGTTTTTTGTAAAGCAAAAAATCTTCCGGCATTCCGACCGACAAGTTCTTTTACCGAAATTCCCTCTTCTTTCGCGGCCTGAACGTTTTTTAAGCTGTTTTCATCGGCTCCGGTCAAAAAAAAG
>MFKM01000015.1 GCA_001779575.1 Candidatus Jorgensenbacteria bacterium RIFCSPLOWO2_12_FULL_42_11 | reverse complement strand
TTTCCGTTATAAAATAATTCTGGAAAGCGATTACGCGCAAACCGTCAGTCCTAGAGTTGATGATGTTATCGTTAACTGGAGCCCGTAATTTTTAAAATTATATGACCAAATCAAAACTTTTATTTATTTTTTTAACTTCAATAATTACCGGGCTTTTGGTAGCGGTATCCATAATGGCTTTCGTTGGCCCGGGCGCCCGAACTCCCGGCGTCGGCAATCCCGATTTCTGGATTAAAAGCGGCAATGACATTTATTACAATCCCGTGGGAAGCGGCAATATCGGCATTGGGACGATTAACCCGGGACAAAAGCTTTCGGTGGTTGGCGTTATTGAATCCACTTCCGGCGGCTTCAGGTTCCCCGACAGCACCACCCAGACAACCGCGGCTGTTAGCGGTTTAGGCGGCGGCGGAACCGTAAACTATGTCGGCAAATTTACGGACACGGGAACTATCGGCAACTCTCTCATTTTTGACAACGGTACGAACGTCGGCATCGGGGCGACGACGCCGACTTTTAAACTGGATATCGATGCGGGAACCAGCGAATCAGGACTACGTCTTCTTGGGTCTAATACGCTTCGAACATACCTGAATATTCAACATACAAACCGAACGGCTGGAAACTACGGGGCTTTAAACTTCAGGTTTGACAGCGGTGCATCTATTAGCACTGCCAGCGTCCGGGGTGTAGATGTCAACGGAAATACAGATTTTGCTACCGACCTTCTGTTCACTACGATGAATGCGGCTGGTTCGGAGGTTCAGGCAATGGCAATCAATGGCAGCGGCAACGTCGGCATTGGCAACGCTAATCCTGCTTATAAACTTGATGTCAACGGCAATGTCAACGCCACGGCTTATTATGGCAGCGGGGCGAATTTGACTGGAATACCGGGAGGCATACCTTCCTCCAAAGTTTACGACAGCGGGTGGTTCGCGGTATCGGCAAACACCGCGTATACAAAAACGCATAATTTAGGAACAACCAAGCTTATGGTTCTTGTGTATGTGTCTCAAAACAGCGATGGCAGCGGTTGGACCGCTATCATGAATAGTGGGTATTTTGGCGCTGCCGGAGATCATGGGGGCATATTCACTTACGCGATATCCACTACAAATATTAGCTTGAGGACTGCCAATAGCTATCTTTATATTGGATATAATGCGGCAGGATATAGCGGTATTTTTTTTCCCGGATATTCTAGAGTAGTAATATTGGCGTTGGAATAAATCTCCGATTATTTTGTATTTT
Source organism: Candidatus Jorgensenbacteria bacterium RIFCSPLOWO2_12_FULL_42_11 (assembly GCA_001779575.1). Taxonomy (GTDB): domain Bacteria; phylum Patescibacteriota; class Minisyncoccia; order UBA6257; family MFKM01; genus MFKM01. The sequence goes on along the minus strand of MFKM01000015.1, from coordinate 20,184 downwards.
ATAAAGTTGAATCCTAGCCGCTTTTTTATAACCCGATGAAGTATTGAGGCCGAACCTCAATAATTGACTTTTGATTTTTGAGTTGATAGCATAAAACATATGGTTAAGAAATTACAACAATTCAAAGTGATTATTGAGCAAGGAGAAGATGGTTATTTTGTGGCTTCAGTTCCAACCCTTCCTGGCTGTTATACCCAAGCCAAAACACTCCCGGAACTTAAAAAAAGAGTTCGGGAAGCTATTCTGCTTTGTCTTGAAGTAGCCCAAGCCGATCCCCAATATCGTCGACGCTTAAAAAACTTTGCCTATGAGCCGAGCTTTGTCGGGCTTGAAATGGCAGAAGTATGAGTGGGCGATTACCAACGCTAAAAGCTCGCGACTTAATCAGTGTTTTTAAAAAACTTGGCTTTAATGAGGTGCGTCATAGAGGCGCGCATATTTGTTTTAAACATCCAGATGGCCGATTTACTTTAGTGCCGTATCACAGTAGTGAAGATATCGGTCGCGGTTTATTAAGACAAATTCTCCGGGAAATCAATATTCCCCCAGATGAACTTCTGAAATTATTATAATCAGGACAATTGATTCTATTAAGGTTCAACCTCAATAATTCAAAATATAGTTTTGATTATTAGATGGATACCCTTATAATTTCTTTATATACCCGGTAGTGAAAACTCGATTGGTTTGTCTAAGGCGAACGAAAGAGTTAAATTGAAAAAATATTGGGCCAAAGATAAATAAAAAATCAATAAAGGTCAAATCATCAAGAATAAATAATTATCGAGTTTCTACTACCGGGTATGTCTTACCCTTTTCAAAAAATCGAAAAGAAATGGCGGGCCTATTGGGAGAAGAATAAAGTTTACGAGCCGGATTTAAAAAAGGCGAAAAAACCTTTTTATAATCTGATGATGTTTCCTTATCCTTCAGCCGAAGGCCTACACGTCGGCAATATGTACGCTTTCGTGGGAAGCGACATTTACGGCCGATTTCAAAGGATGCGGGGATATGATGTTTTTGAGCCGATTGGCTTGGACGGTTTCGGAATTCATTCCGAAAATTACGCTTTAAAAATCAAAGCGCACCCGATGGAGCAGGCGAAGGTTTCCGAAAAACGCTTTTACGAGCAACTCCAGATGATCGGCAACGGCTTCGCTTGGAACGAGCGGCTTGAAACTTACAACCAGGGTTATTACAAATGGACGCAATGGATTTTTCTCCAGTTGTTTAAAAACGGCTTGGCTTACCGCAAAAAACAGGCGGTCAACTGGTGTTCGGGCTGTAAAACCGTTCTGGCCGACGAACAGGTGATTAGCGGAGAATGCGAACGCTGTTCCGGCAAGGTTATAAAAAAGGAATTGGAACAATGGTTTTTGAAAATCACGGAATACGCGGAACCGCTGCTTCAAAATCTGGAAAAAATTGACTGGTCGGAGAGAATAAAAATCGCCCAAAAAGAATGGATAGGAAAGTCGGAAGGCGCCGAGATAGAATTCAAAATTCAAAATTCGGAATTCAAAATTAAAGTTTTCACGACGAGACCGGATACTTTATTCGGCGTCACTTATATGGTTTTGGCGCCGGAGCACGATTTAATCTTAAAAATCAAATCTCAAATCTCAAATCTCAAGGAGGTTAAAGATTATATTGACAAAACGAAAGGGGAATCGGACGCGGAAAGAACGGAAATAAATAAAGAAAAAACCGGCGTGGAATTAAAAGGCGTAAAAGCGATAAATCCGGCGAACCAAAAAGAAATTTCGGTTTTTATCGCGGATTACGTTTTGTCAACATACGGCACCGGCGCGATTATGGCCGTGCCGGCGCACGACGAACGGGATTTTGAATTCGCCGAGAAATTCAAACTGTCTGTCATTGAAGTCATTTCGCCTTTGATTATTTCAGATAAAATCAAATGTTGGACCGGCGAAGGCAAGTTGACAAATTCCAGTCAATTTAACGGAATGATTTCCGAAAAGGCCAAGGAAGAAATTACGAAATCGGTCAACGGCAAAAAAACGATTCAATATCATCTTCGCGACTGGCTCATTTCAAGACAGCGTTATTGGGGCGCGCCGATCCCGATGATTTATTGCGAAACGTGCGCTCAATCGGGAAAAGGCGAAAAACCGGCAATGCCGGGCTGGCACGCGACGCCGGAAAAAGATTTGCCGGTTGTTTTACCCTACGTGGAAGATTTTCGGCCGAAAGGAACCGGCGAATCGCCTTTGGCAACCGACAAAAAATTTTATGAAGTAAAATGTCCCCAATGCGGCAAGAATGCCCGCCGCGAGACGGATGTTTCCGACACCTTTCTTGATTCCGCCTGGTATTATTTGCGCTACCCCTCGGTGAATTCGGCCACGGCCGATTTGGAGCCGTGGAATCACGAAATTATAAAAAAATGGTTTCCCGTCAATCTTTACACCGGCGGCGCCGAACATTCGGTGCTTCATTTGCTTTATGTCCGTTTCGTGGCGCTCGCGCTTCACGATTTGAAATTGCTTGATTTTGGCCAGTCAGCGGCGCCTCGCGGAGAGCCGTTTCCTAAATTCCGCAGCCACGGTCTTTTAATAAAAGAGGGCGCTAAAATGTCAAAGTCCAAAGGAAACGTGGTTAATCCGGACGGGTATATCGCGAAATTCGGCGCGGACGCGCTTCGGATGTATCTGATGTTTTTAGCGCCTTTTGAGCAGGGCGGCGATTTTCGCGACAGGGCGATTATGGGAATCGCGCGTTTCTTGGAACGGGTTTGGGAATTATCGGACAAAAAAGACGCAAAAAACGGCCGGGAAACAAAAGAAATTATCGCGCAGAAAACTATCAAAAAAATCACGGAAGACATAGAGCGGTTTAAATACAATACCGCTATTTCTGAATTGATGAAATTTATTAATACTCTGGAGGAATATCCCGACAAAAACAATTTTGAAATTTTTCTGAAACTTCTCGCGCCTTTCGCGCCTTTTATCGCCGAGGAACTTTGGGGAAAACTCGGGCATAAAAAAAGCATTCATCTGGAAAATTGGCCCCAATACGATCCCCGATTGATAAAAGAGGATAAATTTGACCTGGTAATCCAGATTAACGGAAAATTTAGGGATAAGATTTCGGTTTCCGGAGAAATTGGCGAAAAAGAAGCCGGAGAAATAGCCGTTTCCCAAGAGAAAATCAAGAATTTGTTAAAAGACAAAAAGGCGCTCAAAATAATTTTTGTTCCGGGAAAATTGATAAACATTGTAATCTAAACATATGTCCAAACTTATCGGTTTTGTTCTTTTGACGGGAGCGATTTTGTTGATTTTATTCATCGGGAAAACCGCGCCCGGCGGCCCGATTGCCAATAGGCCAAGCGAAACAACCGTGCCGCGGGCCAATGTCAAACTTAATTCCGGCCAATCTCCGGTTTCAGCCGGCGGTCGGGGCGCCGCCGGAACCGTAATTTCTGATTCTTCGCAATCCGAAGCCCAAAAAGCCTATATCGGTTCCGCTAGTTTTTTCGGCTATCCCCAAGAATATTCTCGCATCACTCTTTACAGCCGTCTCAAAGAAGGGGAGGTGGTTGATATTACCGGCTGGAAAATCAAAAGCAATAAAAACGAAATTATTATTCCTCAAGCCGTGGAAATTTATAATCCCGACGGTTCCGCTCAAGCCAGCGACATAATTCTTAAACCGGGCAATTACGTTGAGTTATACAGTTTAACAAGCCCCGTCAATAGAAATCTGCGTCTTAATAAGTGCGTCGGGTATTTGGAAGAAATTTATAATTTTCAGCCGATTTATTTATCCCGGAATTGCCCCGCTTTTTCCGGTTTGGAAATCAGACAATTTTCCGGTCAATGCCAGTCCTATCTTTTGTCGCTGTCCGCCTGCAAAACTCCGGATGTGAATTTCTATAATAATTTACCGGGAACAGACGAAGGCAACGCCTGCCGCGCTTTTCTTCAAACTATCGGCTATGGCAATTGTTTCCGCGGTCATCGGCAAGACGCCGATTTTCTTTCCAATAATTGGATAGTTTGGCTTGAAACGCAAACGCTCAATCTTGACCCCCGGCATGATTACCTGCGGCTTTATGACCGAAAAGGGAATTTGGTTAGCGAGTATAACTATTGATTATTGAATTATTGCCTTTTTTCAGCGAGGGCCATTTTAACTTCCAAATTATTCCCGTCTCTTAAAATTTTCAATTTGATAATTTCGCCCACGGTCAGATTTTCCAGCAAATCCTGCATCGGTTTGTCATCGGTAATTTTTTCGCCGTTAATTTCCAAAAGAATGTCTTTTTCTTTAAGGCCCGCCAAATCGGCCGGACTGTTGGGAGCGATGGCGTGCTGTTCACTGGCAATCAAAGCGCCATAATCAACCGGCAGTTTGAGTTTTTCTTTGAGGTTTTGGTCTATCGTTAAATAACGAATTCCTAAAAACGGCCGCCGTATCCGGCCGTATTTTTTTAAATCATGAAGGGCTTTCTTGGCGGTATTGATGGGAATGGCGAAACTGATATTTTCCGCTCCGAAAACCACGGCGACGTTAATGCCGATAGTTTGGCCGAAAATATCAACCAAAGGTCCGCCGGAATTGCCGGGATTAATGGCGGCGTCCGTCTGAATCAGTCCCCGAAGTTCCTGGACGGAATTGGTATCGCCTTGAGCGGAGATAGAACGGCTTAGCCCGGAAATTATTCCCGAAGAAACGGTATTTTTGAAAATACCCAAGGCATTGCCGATGGCTATGACATTTTGCCCCAATTCAATGTTGTTGGAATCGCCTAAAATTACCGTCGTCAATTTTTCGGCTGGCGCTTCTATTTTAAGAATAGCGACGTCGTTAACCAAGTCTTGGGCTAAAATTTCGGCTTTAAATTTTTTATTGTCATTGGTAATAACCGTGTATTCCGCTTCCGAATCGGCGACGACATGCCTGTTGGTGATAACAATCCCTTCTTTGTCAACGATAAAACCGGAACCGCCGCCGATTTTCACCATTCCCCGGCTGTCAATGCTCTCTTCGGGTATATGAAATTCCTGGCCGAAACGCGGCAGTTCTTTGGCCAATTCTTTTTCCAATTCCTGAAGATTTTTGGAAATGACGATGGAAACCACCGCCGGCATCGCTTTTTTGATTACCATGATTAAAGGAGATTTTTCTTTTTTCATGTTTTTATTATAATTTATTTTTTATTTTTTGGAAATTAGCGGGAATAAATGGATTATGATATAATATCGCAATATGAAAATCATGAAATACGGTTTTACGATTATTGAGCTTTTAATAGTTATCGGCATAGTGGTGATTGTGGCAGTCGCTGGTTTTTTGGGTTTGTATAGTTTTCGCGGCGAGAAGTATTTGGATTTGACATCCCAAGAAATCATTAATGTTTTAAGAGACGCCCAAGATCGTTCAATCAGTCGCGAAGAAGATGGGCATTGGGGCGTGCACTTTGAAAATTCTGCCGGAGGCGATAATTTTTATGAATTATTTAAAGGCGCAAGCTACGCGGATTCAGTTAAGTATTCGCGTTTTTCGCTGAAACCAAGCATCAAATTTAACGATCCGGCTTCAGGAGCAAACACGGACATTATTTTTCAACCGATTACCGGTTGGCCGAATACGCCAACAACCATAAAAATTTCCTCAAAAAATGATTCTTCAAAGAATACGACTATTGTTATAAGTGCCAATGGCCTGATTTCGTTGCCTTCTTCTCTCCCCCAAATTTCTTCTTGGACTAGTTTGGTCCCGACTTTGGCTAGTATAGACGCGGGAGGGTCTTTGACCAGTGTCGGCGCAGACGCGGTTTATGCTTTGAGAGGGGCCGCTTACTCCGCTTTTTGGAAATATACAATTTCTGCCGGAAACTGGCAATCATTACCTGATGTGCCGGGCCAAATAGGCGTTGGTGTTGATGGCGACTTGGTCTCGGTCGGCAATGATTCTATTTACGCGCTTCGCGCCGCTGATGCCGGACAAGATAACTTTTGGAGATATAATATTTCCGCGGGAAATTGGACAAACTTAGCCGACATTCCTAATGTTGGCGGATTATATTATCCTATTGTTTTAATTGCCGTCGGTAATGAAATTTACGCGAACAAGGGCACCACTTTAAATAATTTTTATAAATATAATATTTCTACTGGAATTTGGACTATGTTAGCTAATAGCCCGCTTCTTTATGATGGTAGCGATGCGACAGTTATTGGAAACGCAATTTACGCGACAAAAGGGTCGTATGAGAAGATTTTTTATAAATATACGATTTCCAGTAATTCTTGGTCAAACTTAGCCGATGCGCCGCTAGGTATTGGATTGGGTGGCAGTTTGACCACCGTTGGCACCGATATTTATGCCTTAAGAGGCGAAGGCACAAATAATTTTTGGAAATATGACACCTTAACTAACATTTGGTCGGATGCGGCCAACGCGTTGGGCGATGTTTACGATGGCGGTAGCTTAACAACCGTTGGCACTGATACCATTTATGCTTTGGGGGGATGGGACACAACTAGTTTTTGGAGATTTGATATTTTTTAAAAATTCTTATACAAGGCGAATTATTTCCTAACTGGCGGAGGGTAGAGGAGTCGAACCTCTAAGGGCTTGCGCCCGCCGCTTTTCAAGAGCGGTGCCATACCATTAGGCGAACCCTCCAATTATTGAAATTAGGCATGGAACAAGTTGATGCTTTGTTATTTAGCGCAACCTGCCATTTCCGGTGCCCCCACCAAGAGTCGAACTTGGATCCAGAGCTTAGGAGTCTCTTGTTCTGTCCGTTGAACTACGGGGGCTTGTTAAACTAGTCACTCTTTTTATAATCGCAAAAAATTCTTTCAATAGCAATCCGCTCTTTTTTGCCCTAATCCTGCACATTCCATATTTTAATTTTCCTTTTTTTGTTCCTTTTAAAATATCAACACTTGTATTTATCCCTAATTTAATTCCAACAATCCCTGACCAATAATGGAGGCAAGTTTTTTTGTTTAAATCTTCATAAATCCTTAGGGAAATTTTTAAATCTTTATCTTTTATCCCAAATACTTTTCTAAGAACATAGACAAAAATTCTTATCATTTCGGCGTCAGTATTTGAAAAAGTAAAATCTCTTTTGGCTCCCTCTGCCCAATATAACGAAATACCCATTAATATCAAATCTTTTTCTGTAATGACATCAATTAACTGCTTTGCTTTTTTATCCGCAAGTTGCCAATTTCTTTCTGAAATTATCTTGCTTGCATTACGTCGAGATAGCCATCTTTGATAATAGCGAGATAAAATTCTTACGCCTTTTATGTGCCTTGAGACTGTAGATTTTGGACGGTTGCACTCGCGACTTATCTCCGGGATACTAAATCCTTTCTTCCTCAAATTTTTAATTTCAAGAATAGTTTCTTTCGAAAGACGCATATTCTCATATATAACAGAAACCAGATATTTTACAAGGACAAGTTCGCTCTATCCATTCAATTTTATATTTACAGTTTATCTTTTTTTGTTTATTATATATGCGATGATATACAGGGGCGTTTAGCTCGGCCCCGACGCTTTAAGGTCGGGGTCCCGACCGCAAAGCGCGTCGGGATGGTAGAATCATGAAAGGATTTGTTTATATTCTTCAAGATAAAACAAGTGGCAAATTTTATATTGGGAGTACAAACGATATAGAAAGAAGATTGTACCAGCATAACCATGGGCATACAATTACTACAAAGCGAATGCGCAAAATAATACTAATATTTCATCAAGAATTTCCATCGTTAGAAATAGCGCGTAGAATAGAAAGAAAATTAAAAAGATTAAAGCGTAGAGATTATATTGAAAAAATTATTTCAGATGGATTTATAAAATTGGGCTTATAGCTTAATGGTAAAGCGCGTCGTTGACATCGACGAGAGTGCAGGTTCGATCCCTGCTAAGCCCACCGATATGGGCCTATAGCTTAGTGGTAAAGCGCGTGCATGGCATGCACGAAATCGGGGTCCGATTCCCCGTAGGTCCACCAAATTGAATTAAATTTTAAAACCCAGTATGTCCATAAAAACAAAAATAGAAGAAGATTTTAAAATTGCCTTGAGAAATCAAGAAGAGTTAACGCTTTCCACCTTGCGGCTTCTTAAGGCCGTTACTTTGAACAAAGAGAAAGAAAAGAGATACAAAATCGTCAAAACCGAAAAAGACATTAAAGAAAAAGATTTAGTTGAAAAGAGTGAGTTGATTGACGAAGAAATAATTGATTTGATTTTTTCCGAAATGAAAAAGCGAAAAGAAGCCATCGTTTTATACCGACAAGGCAAAAGAGAAGAGTTGGCTGAAAAAGAAGAAAACGAAATTGATATTTTAAAGAAATATCTGCCGGAACAGATTTCCGGAGCGGAAATTGAAAATCTCGCTAAAGAAGCGATAAAAAATACCGGCGCGAAATCAATTTCGGATATGGGAAAAGTGATGAAAGAATTAATGCCAAAACTCAAAGGCAAAGCCGAGCCTCAAACCATAACCGCCATCATCAAAAAACTCATTGAATCCTCGGAAAGAAACGGCTAAAATTTATCTGAACTCAAAATTTGAGTGGAGGAGTGGCCGAGCGGTTGAAGGCGCGGCTCTCGAAAAGCCGTAAGGGAGAAATCCTTTCGTGAGTTCGAATCTCACCTCCTCCGCCACGTACAAATTTGCAAAGCAAATTTTACGTGGCTGGGACGTTTAATTTCTAAAAGAAATTATTACGTCTCGCCAATTTTTTAAATCCGGTTTTTTGATTAACGAAGACGAACAATCGTTATTGATGGTTTTCTTGGGGTTGACTTTCGGTGAAACGCGAATAATATATTCTTTGAATAAATATATCGCAAGGTTTGCAAAAAATAAATAAGCAAGCTATATGAAAAATCAAATAACCAAAACAATGACTCTCGGCGAAATAGCGGCGGAACATCCGGAATCGGTGGAGATACTCGCGAAATACGGATTGCGTTGCGTAGGTTGCTCTGTCGCGGCCTGGGAAACTTTGGAGCAAGGAGCAACGGCTCACGGAATAGATGATAAAAAATTAAATGATATATTGGAAGAATTAAACGAAACACAATAAAAATTTAGAGGTTAAAAATGAATAAATTTAAAATAAATTTCAATAAAGAAGTATGCATTAATTGCGGCGCTTGCGCGTCCGTTTGCGTTAATTGGATTATGGACGGCATTGAAGTTAGGCCAAAGGAAACCGTAATTTCGGAAGAAGAGATGAAAAGCAATAAAGAGGCGGAAGACATTTGTCCGGTCAAAGCCATAAAAATAGAAGGATGAATTTGCTATAATGAAATTTAATGAAAATTATCCTGGAAAGAAAAAAGTGCATCGGTTGCGGCAGTTGCGTTTCTTTCTGCCCGAAATATTGGGAAATCGCTGACGATGGCTCGGCTAAAATAAAAGGCGGCAAAACCAATTCCAAAACGGGCAACGACGAATTGGAAATAAAATCCCTTGATTGCAATGAAGACGCGGCTGAATCCTGCCCGGTTCAAATTATAAAAATAATTAAATAGTTTTAATTACGAAACTAAATTGCGAGTGGCAGAAAAAAAAATTTTCTTCAACCCGCTCACGCTCCGACTGTGGTCGGAGCTGCGCTTCCGTTTGGGTTTCAGAAAAATCTTTTTATCTGCCATTCGAGAAATAGGTGTTTTGTAATTCAAAACAAGATAGCATTCTTTTAAGTTTTGGCCGCTACCAAGCCGATGATTTTTTTAGCGCCGGCTTTTTTGATTACCGAAGCCGCTTCTTTCATCGTGGCCCCGGTGGTAAAAACGTCGTCAAGAATAATGACGTTTTTTTGAAATAACAATTCCGGTTTTTCCACCGCGAAGCAACCCCTTACATTGATTTCTCTTTTCTCTTTATCTTTCAATCCTACCTGCGAAGCGGTATTTTTTATTCTTTTCAGGATATTTTTAACTACGGCCAGGCCGGTATTTTTAGCGAGTTGGTCGGCGATCAAATTAGCTTGGTTGAATCCCCGCTGTTTTTCTTTTCCCCAATAAAGGGGAACGGGAACTAAAATAAAATTTTTAATTTCTAATTTTAAATTTTGAATTAGATATTCGGTTAAGATTTCTCCCAAGGGGATAGCGGCAGTTTTGATTTTTTGATATTTCAGCAAAGTAATGAGCGGATCCAGTGTTTTGTCGCCGTAAAAGCCGGCCGCGGCTAAAATAAAAGGGGATTCCTGGTGGCAGGTTTTTTTATTTTCCGGCAGCCGCTTAGAGCAAACCGGACAAAAAGCAGCTGTATTTATTTTGATTTTTTGAGAACAGGAAGAACAAAGAAACGAAAAAGAATTTCCCTCCGCTGCCGCTCGCTCCTCGGGCCTCGCTTCGGGGGAATCCTTTTTCGTTTCTTTATATTGCGTTAATCTCCTCCGACACACCAAACAAACCGGCGGGAAAAGCAAATCCAAAAATAATCCCCAAAATTTTAATGTCTTTTCTTTCATCTTTTGGTATAATAATAATTATAATATGTTATTTTTCAAACCAAAAAGTTTTTTAGGCGTTGATATCGGAACAAATTCAATTAAAATAGTTGAAATAATCAATTCGGATAAAAAACCGAAATTGCGGAATTACGGCTGGCTGGAAACTTACGGTTACCTGGAAAGATTAAACGACGCTATCCAAACAAGTTCTCTGAAAATTTTAGAAAAAGACGCCGTTAAACTCTTAAAATTTTTAATTTCTCAATTAAAACCGAAAACCGACAAGGTTGTCGCTTCGTTGCCATCTTTTGCCGCCTTTATCACTCTTTTGGAAACGCCGTTAATGTCGGCCGCGGATACGGCTAAAACTGTTGTTTTTCAGGCTCGACAATATATTCCGATTCCGGTTTCCGAAGTAACTATTGATTGGCTGAAAGTCGGAGAGAGGGAAGACGAGGAAGGGGTTAAAAAACAGCAGATTCTTTTGATTTCGGTGCCCAACGAACGCATTAAATCTTATCAGTCTATTTTCAAGGCCGCTGGCTTGAAGCTGGTTGCCTTAGAAATAGAAAGTTTCAGTTTGGCCCGGGCTTTGGTCGGAAGCGATCCGACGCCGACTATTTTGGCGGACATCGGCGGCCGTTCCACCAATATCGCGGTAGTTGACCAGGGTTTCTGGAAATACAACGGCCGCACCGATTTTGCCGGAGGGTCGTTGACCCGCGCTATCGCTTCCAGCGTCAATATTGACATCAAAAGAGCCGAGGATTTGAAAAAAAGACGCGGTCTTTCGGGCGTCGGAGGCGAATATGAGTTATCAACACTAATGATTCCTTTCTTAGATGTTATAATAGAAGAAGTGAGACGGGTAAAAGACGCTTACGAAAAAGAATATCAAGGAAAAATTGAAAGAGTGATTTTGGCCGGCGGAGGAGCGAATTTATTGGGTATTGAAAATTATTTTACCGAAAGATTGGGATTGACCGCTGTGAAAGGAGCGCCTTTCAATAAAATTTCCTATCCCTCCAAACTTGAACCGGTAGTTAATGAAATGGGACCGAGTTTGGCGGTGGCTATTGGATTAGGAATCAGAAATTTTGTTTAGAAACTAGAAATTTTCTTATAATATATGCCTCAATACAGCAAAAACGTCGCCGAACAATTTATAGAACCGGAAAAATTGCCCGTCGGCTGGCCTTGGCGATTGTTCATTTTTTCCGTTATTGTTTTTGCCCTGATTCTTTTCGTTTATTTCGGAATAGTTTTTGGCTATCAGCCCTATCTTGAAGCCCAACGGCAATCGCTTGATAAAAAAATCGCGGAAATCGGAGGCGCTATCAGTGAAACCGATAGGGAAAACTTTATTAAATTTTATTCTCAATTGGTCAATCTTCAAACTCTTTTGAAAAACCACGTCAAGGGTTCCAATATTTATACTTTTTTGGAAAAAAATACCAATCAGGGAATTTATTACGAAGGAGCCAATTTGTCGGTGCCCGAACATTTTTTGCGGCTGGAAGGCATCGCTCGGTCATATGATAATTTGGTTCAGCAAATGGTCGTTTTTGAACAGTCTCCGGGAATAGAAAAAGTTATTTTGGGAGAATCCCGAACCGCGGATAAAGGCATCGTTTTTTCAATGCAGGTATTTTTTAAACCCGAATTATTAAATTTTTAACTAAAAGCTAAAAGCTAAAAACTAAAAGCTAAATTCATGAGAGCTTCAACTAAAAGAATATTGAGCATTATGATATCGGCTTCGCTATTGATTGCCGTTATGATTATCTATGTTAAATTAATCCAACCGGCTTATTCCGATATTCAGAATTTACGCGGCGAAATCCAGGCCCGAAATAATTTACTGGAAGAACAAAATCACGCCGTCAACCAGGTTCAAAATCTTATCAGTCAGCTTCAAGACCAAAATATCACTAAATTCCAGGAACAAATTTCCTTAGTTTTGCCGACAACCGAAAGCGTGCCTCAAGCCCTAGGCCAGTATCAAGCTATCGCCCAAGCCAGCGGCTTAAGCATCCAATCAGTCGGCGTTAACTATTTAGCCATCAAACCGGTTGCTTCCGATGCCGGGTTAGCGAAAGGAATTGGAACCGAGAGATTCAAATTAAAGCTTTTGGGTCCGTACGAAGCCATGAGAAATTTCTTTCAAGCGATTGAAACCAATGTTCGTTTGGCGGACTTGGTGACTTTCAAGATAAACCGCACCGGTCAGTCGGGTCAAAATTTGTATCTCAATGAAATCGTGGTCGATAACTATTATCAAAGCAATTAATATCATAATTACGGTAAAAAAATATGGCCATTGTTGTTGAGGAACCAAAACCGCCAAGAAACTGGGGAGCTTTTGTCGGCATCGTTGTCGTTGTCGCTATTTTATTTTCCGGAATTTATTTTCTCTTTTTCAAAAAACCGATTTTCATAGAAATGGTTATGCCGACTTCCATCCGGCAAACCCAGCAACTTTCAAAAGCCAAATTTGACCCGGCCAGCGTTTCAAACAGCGAAGTTTTTAAAAGCTTGCGTCAATACAGTATTTTGTCTAATGCCACCAGCGGACCGGGAAGACCTAATCCGTTTCTGCCTTATTAATTTAAATCATGAATGACCAAATTCTTTTAGACGGGTTGGTTAAAAAAAATTTGCTAACCAGGGAAGTCGGCGAAAAAATTTTTCGCGATGCCCAATTGTTAAAAAAATCTTCGGAGAATTTACTTTATGACCGCCATTTGGTTGACGAAGTGGAAATCGCCAAAATAAAAAGCCAAATCCTCGGCGTTCCTTATAAAAAATTTAATCTTGAAGAAATCAGCGAAGAGTTATTGAAAATTATTCCTGAAAACACTTCCCGCGCTTATAAGGTTTTTCCCCTCCAAAAAACCGCGGAAATGCTGGTGATGGGAATGCTCTGGCCTGACGACACCAAGGCCCAAGAGGCCTTGAAATTTATCGCCAAGCAGGAAAGAATCAGCCTCGGCGTTTATTTGGTTACGCCATCGGATTTGGAATATATTTGGCGGCGTTATTCTCCTTATCAAGACGAAGTCCAAACCGCCATCAGGTCTCTTAATCTCCGGGCGGAAGAAATAGCCGGTCAAAAAATCATCGGTTTGGAAGAAAGCGTTTCTATTTCCGAAGAAGCGCCGATTATCAAAATTGTCGCTTCAACCTTGAAAGAAGCGATAGAAATGAAGGCCTCGGATGTTCATATTGAACCCCAACGGTCGCGTTTAAGAATTCGTTTCCGAATTGACGGCGCTCTTAAAGAAGTGAGTTCAATGCCTTTACAGCTTCACCAGCCGATTATTTCCCGAGTAAAAGTTTTATCTAATCTTAAAATTGACGAAACCCGGGTTCCCCAAGACGGTCGCTTCCGTTCCATTGTTTACGGCCGGGAAATTGATTATCGGGTTTCCACTTTCCCAACGCCCACCGGAGAGAAGGTAGCTATCCGTATTCTTGACCCCTCAGTCGGTCTAAAAGGACTGAAAGAGTTGGGCCTGATAGGCAATAGTCTGGAAATTATCCAAAAAGGAATTAAAAAGCCCTACGGAATGATTTTAATTACCGGACCGACTGGCTCTGGCAAAACAACTACTTTGTACGGCATTATGCAGGAATTAAACAAAGAAGATGTCAATATCGTCAGCTTGGAAGATCCGGTTGAATACTTTATTGACGGTTTGAATCAATCCCAGGTTCGTCCGGAAATCAACTATGATTTTGCGTCTGGTCTTCGCCAGATTGTCCGTCAAGACCCCGATATTATTATGGTTGGAGAAATTCGGGACAGGGAAACCGCCGGTTTAGCGATTCAGGCGGCTTTAACCGGCCATATTGTTCTTTCCACCTTGCATACCAATAATGCCATCGGAGTTATCCCAAGATTAATTGACCTTAGGGCAGAGCCGTTTCTTTTGCCTTCTTCGCTTAACTTAATGTTGGCCCAGAGATTAATTTCCCGGGTTTGCCTTGATTGCCGGAAAGCCGAGAAAGCGCCGGCCGACTTACAAGTTATTATTAAAAAAGAATTGGAAAGTTTGCCCGAAAAAGTTAAAGCCAATTTGAAATTCAAAGAACCTTATGAAATTTATCACGGGCAAGGCTGTAAAACCTGCCAGGGCAAAGGCATTGTTGGCCGGGTGGCTATTTTTGAGATTTTTCAGATGACTCCCGAATTAGCGGAGATTATCAGTTCCGGTTTCACCGAAAAAAATCTTTCCGAGGAAGCTCGGCGTCAAGGCATGGTAGCTTTGCGCCAAGACGGAATTCTTAAAGCCTTGCAAGGGTTAGTTACTATTGAAGAGGTTTTCAGAGAAACGCTAGAACAAAATTAATATTAATATGATACAATAAATTTAAATGAATAATTTTAAAGAAAAACTCAATGAATTGCTTTTGACCGCCGCGCGGCAAAGCGCTTCGGATTTGCACATCGGCGTAGGACGCCGACCGACTTTGAGAATAGACGGTGTCTTGATTCCATTGCAAAAAGAACAAATCCTTATCCCGGAAATAAGCGAAGGATTGATTCTTTCCCTTCTAACCGAAGAGCAGAAAAAAATATTTTATCAAGAACGACAACTGGATTTTTCCTATAGCTTTGAAGACAAGGCTCGGTTCCGGGTCAATGTTTATTTCCAGCGGGGTTTTATGGCGGCGGCTCTGCGATTGATTCCGGCTCAAATTAAAACTATTGAGGAATTGAAATTGCCGCCGATTCTTCATGATTTCGCCAAATTAAATCAAGGTTTTGTTTTAATCGTCGGCCCGGCCGGTCATGGCAAGTCCACCACCTTAGCCGCGGTTCTTGACGAAATTAATCATGACCGCACCGACCACATCATAACCATCGAGGACCCCATTGAATATCTTTTCGTTCAGGATCGGGCCATTATTTCCCAACGGGAAGTTGGTTCGGATATCGCCAACTTTCATAAAGGGCTTCGTTCAATTTTACGTCAGGACCCCGACGTCATTATGGTGGGCGAAATGAGAGACCCGGAAACAATGGCTACTGCCATGACGGCTTCTGAAACCGGTCATCTGGTTTTTTCAACTCTTCATACCAACTCCGCTTCCCAGACTATAGACCGCATTATTGACAGTTTTCCGGCCGACCAGCAAGGCCAGATAACTTCGCAATTGTCGGCTACTTTAATTGGCATTATTTCCGAACGACTAATCCCCAAAATCGACGGCGGGCGTATTCCGGCCTGCGAAATAATGTTGGTTAATCCGGCCATCCGCAATTTAATCAGAGAAAGAAAAGTTTTTCAGATTGACTTGGTGATTGAAACTTCTTTGCAGGAAGGCATGCTTTCGCTTAACCGTTCTTTGGTCGGTCTGGTTAAAAAGAAAGAAATTTCTCTGGAAAACGCTGAAACTTATTCTTTAAATCCAGCGGAATTAAGAATACTCCTGGAAAGGAGTTAGCAATTAGCGGCTAATTTATGAAATACAACTATCAAGCCAGAACTAAAACAGGGGAGTTGCAGCTTGGCAGCGTTGAGGCCGCGAGTCGGGAAGCGGCTCTTAATATTCTCACCGGCCACGATCTTTATATTTTAAGCTTAGGAGTTTTAAAAGAGGCTAAGCTTACGGAGCGTTTTTTGCAGTTTTTCCGGCGAATTAAAAAGAGCGACTTGATGATTTTTAGCCGTCAATTAGCCACCCTTCTTTCGGCGAAAATTCCTCTCTCAAGCAGTTTGAGAACTCTCTATAGCCAAACTCAAAATATTAATTTAAAAGAAACAATAAACGAACTCGTATCAAGTATTGACGCCGGTCTTTCTCTTTCTCAGTCCCTGGAACGGCACCCCCGCGTTTTTTCGGAATTTTTTGTCAATATGGTTCGTTCGGCTGAAGTTACCGGCCGCATTGAATCGGTGATGGATTTCTTGGCTGACTATTTGGAAAAAGAAGCGGGACTGATTTCCCGGGTCCGTAATGCCATGATTTATCCGATTGTGGTTATAACCTTGTTTATAGTGGTGGCTGGTTTAATGATTACTTTAGTTCTGCCCCAAATTGCTCCTATTTTTGAAGATTCGGGAGTAAGCTTGCCGTTTTTTACTCAACTTTTAATCAATGTCGGCATCTTTTCGTCCGAATGGTGGTGGGCTATTCTGGCGCTTTTAGGCCTTTTTATTTTTTTATTGGTTGATTATTTCAGAACAGCCGAGGGGAAAATTATTTACGACGAGATATCAATTAAAGTGCCGATTCTGGGCAATCTTTTTAAGGGGGTTATCGTCGCTCGTTTCGCGGAAGCGACCAGTATTTTGATAAAGGGCGGCATTCCGATAACGCAAGCCATTGAAATTGCCAGCCATACCATTGATAACGCGGTTTATAAAGATATTCTCCACGAAGCCGCGGAAAAAGTCCGGGCCGGCGGGCTAATATCCGAAGCCCTGGAAAAATCAGGCGCTTTTCCGGCCTTGGTTTATCAATTGGTGGCCGTAGGGGAAGCGACTGGCCGGCTTGAAGAATTGTTGTCTAGAATTTCGGCTTACTACACCCGGGAGGTTGATGATTTAGTGGCGAATCTGGTAGAATTAATCCAGCCGGTTTTGATTATCGTCGTCGGCGTTTTTGTCGGTTTATTATTCGCTTCCATTCTATTGCCGATTTACAATCTGGCGCAATTATTCTAAACTGATAAAGTCGAGTTAAATCATAAAATAATAAAATCATGAAAAATATCAATACAAAAACCAGTGAAATTTCTAAACAGGGTTTTACCTTAATCGAGCTTTTAATCGTAGTGGCCATCATTGGCTTGCTGGCCTCGGTGGTATTGGTTGGTTTGGGAGGATTTAGGGGCAGAGGACGCGATGCCCGGCGGATTGCCGATCTTAGGGAAACCCAGAATGCTTTAGAGCTTTATTACATCAGAAACAATGCTTATCCTGTTATCAGCGGAGCGGACACTTGGGCGAGTCTTAAAACTTCTTTAACCGGGGCCGGTATTGGGGTAACCACAATTTCCAACGACCCATTGGGCGTTAGTCGGGCATACCAATACGGCATTGCCGGCGATAGCCAGGGCTATGTTTTGAAAGCAACCCTGGAAGATACCAACAATCCCGCTCTTAATGATGACGTTGACGGCACTATTTATTCCCTGGACTGCGCTGACCCGTCCTACTGCGTTCAGTTTTAGAAAAATTGTTGTAATTGGGTAATTAAGTAATTACTGTAATTACCGCGATTACCGTAATTACAAATGTCTTATCTTTTCTACTTAATTCTTTTCATTTTCGGCTTAATTATAGGCAGTTTCTTAAACGTGGTTAGCCTCCGTTTTAAGCCCGAAAACCAAGTTTTTGATTTAAAAATAATCAATGGCCGTTCGGCTTGTTCTTATTGCCGAAAAACACTTTGCTGGTACGAACTGGTTCCGATTGTCAGTTTTTTTATTCAATCGGGAAAATGCCGTTCTTGCGGTCATAAACTTTCCCGGCAATATCCGATAGTGGAATTATTGAGCGGGTTGATTTTTGCCGCTGTTCCGTTTTTTATTCATTATCGGTCATCGCTTCCGGATTATTACCGTTTCGGTTCTTGGTCAATTTGGACTTTGGTCTTCTTGGTTCTTCTGTTGATCTCCGTCATTGATTTTCGTCATTTTATTATTCCCGATGAATTAACCTGGATGCTGATATTTTTTGGCCTGGCGCTTATTATCTTACAATCGCAAATACCCAATTTTAATTTTTTTGACCAGTCATTCCTTCGCCATTACGCGTTGCTTTTCGGGTGGCCGGGCAATATTTGGCTTAATCGCTTATTCGCGGCTTTAACGTCCAGCGTATTTTTTGGCCTGCTGTTTTTTTTGGGAAAAGGGAAAATGATGGGAGGGGGCGATGTCAAGCTGGGTTTCGCCCTGGGTTGGCTTTTAGGCTGGCCGGATATTATCTTAACCCTGGTTATTTCTTTTATGATAGGGGGGGCAACCGGATTTATTTTGATGATTAACCGCAAAAGAACAATGAAAGATTCCTTGCCTTTGGCGCCATTTTTGGCCATCGGGTTTGTTTTGACGGTATTTTTCGGCTATCAGATTATCAACGGTTATTTTTCGTTAATGGGATTATAGTTAGCTTTTAGTTGTTGGGAATGAAATCAGAGAAATGACTAAAAAATTAAATAATTATCTAAAAGCCGGTTTTACTGTCCCGGAAATGATGGTGGTGATTTCTATTATGATTCTCTTATCTTCTGTTTTAATCCTTTATAGCCGGACCGGCGAAAACCAGATAGTTTTGTTCCGCGACCAGTCCAGGCTGATCACGGGTTTAAACAGGGCCAAATCGTTAAGTATCCAATCTTTTGATGTTTCTAGTCCGTCTTGCGCTTTTGGGGTACATCTTTCCAAGGCGGAAAACGCTTTTTTAATTTTCCGCGATTTAGCGACGGATTGCCAAAACGCCGACCATATTTATACCGATAGCGGAGAACTTTTTGAAAGTTATCAGTTATCTCCCCGGCTTAAGTTCGGGGAAATAACCCTGACTGACATTGTTTTTATTCCGCCTGACCCCAAGACGCTGATTGATAATGATTCCAATAAAACCGAAGCGGCTATTGTTTTGGAAACTTTAAACGGCAATACTTCTTTGGAAGTAAAAATCAATAATGTCGGTCAGATTACCACCCAATAAATGATTAAGTCTTTAAATTCTAAATTCTATATTTTAAATTCTAGCGCAGGCCAGTTGCTGATTGAATCGGGAATTGCCATCAGCATTTTGATTGTTGCCTTGCTTGGGATCCTGGGCTTGCTTTCGCGATCACTTGGTCTTAATAATGTGGTTTCCAGCCAATACATCGCTTCTAATCTGGCAAGCGAAGGAATTGAAGTGATGAAGAATTTGATTGATAGCAATATTGTTCAGTTAAGGCCCTGGAACGAAGGTATTGATTCCGGTTTTTACGAAGTCGCTTTTGACAGTTTGGCCATTAATCAAGACCAGGGCAGGTTTTTATTGCTTGATTCAACCGGTAATAATTATAATTATCAGACCGGCCAGCCGACATTTTTTAAGCGGGTAATTGAGGTTGAAAATATTGGCGCTGACGAAATCAAGGTTAATTCTAGAGTCAATTGGCAAATCAAAGGCGGTTCTTATTCGGTCAACCTTGAAGATCACTTTTTTAATTGGAGACCATAATATGACAAATTCAAAATTCAAAATTTCCCGATTTCATCGAGGATTCTCGACAAAGTCGGAACAAAATTCAAAATTTAGGAGGGGATTCACGATGGTGGAGCTTTTGGTGGCGATGTCTTTGTTTGTTGTTTTTGTCGTTATTTCCACCGGCGGCTTTGTCCGCGCCTTAAGAACGCAAAGATCCATCGTTGCCTTGATTGCCGCCAACGATAATGCCAGCTTGACCATTGAACAGATGACCAGGGAAATCCGCACCGGTTCCAATTTTTCTTTGGCCGGCGATGATTTGAATTTTTCCAACGCCAATAATGTTCAGGTAACGTATCGGTTGAACGGCTCAACGAATGTTATTGAGAGAAACGAAAACGGGGCTGATTTTAAACCCATCACCGCCACCAACGTAAGAATTAATAAGTTGAATTTTTACTTGCGCGGTCAATTGGCCGGCGACGGTTATCCGCCGAGGGTCACCATTGTCATAAATATCAGCCCCAATATTCCCACCATTCAAAACATCAG
>MFKM01000014.1 GCA_001779575.1 Candidatus Jorgensenbacteria bacterium RIFCSPLOWO2_12_FULL_42_11 | reverse complement strand
AAAGAGGACTACGCTTTCTTCGGATATTGCCACTTTGAAGGCGATCCGGCAGTCATCAAAAATCTGCGGACTGATTTGAAATTAAATCCCGGAGTTCTGCGTTATTTGCTGATTACTCCGCCTTTTATCAAAAAACCCGCTTGGAGAAAATCGGAGTCGGCTGAATTACCGGAAGAAACTAAATTCAACCTGCCTGCCGACAGGCAGGCCCGCCTTGCCGATAGGCAAAGCTCGCCCGCCGAATCAATTCTGACCAACGAAGCTTTGGAAAAGAAAATTGAAGAGATATTAAAATAAATAATCTATGAATTTAAACAAAGTATTTATCCTGGGCCGCTTAGTTGACGCTCCTCAATTAAGAACAACTCCCAGCGGCCATCAGGTAGCCACCTTTTCCATAGCCACCAATCGGATTTGGAATCGCAAAACCGACGGTCAACGCCAAGTAGATGTCCAATACCACAACGTCGTCGTTTGGAACCGTCAGGCGGAAATAGCCAGCCAGTTTTTGACGAAAGGAAGCCTGGTTTTAATTGAAGGACGCCTGCAAACGCGAAGCTGGCAAGATCGGCAAGGCCAGAACCGGAAGACCACCGAGATTATCTGCGAACGAATACAATTAGGGCCGCGTTCATCCCGGGATAAAACAGACAAAACGAACCATGAAGAAATAACCGCCGAAGAAAACAAAGAACTGCCGGAAATTAATATTGACGAAGGAGAAATAAAACCGGAAGATTTACCATTTTAATTTATTTTATTATGAAACAATGCTTCTTTTGTTCCCAAAATTTGAAAGACGTTGATTATAAAGAGATTGACTTGCTTCAACGCTTCGTTTCCGGCCAAGGAAAAATTATTGATCCTCGGTATAGCGGAATCTGCGCCAAACACCAAAGAAAAGTGGCGCAGGCGATAAAAAGAGCCCGTTATTTGGGATTATTGCCGTTCGTTTCAAGATAGAAGAGCGGAAAAAACTTCCGCCGTTGTCTTGAAGAATATCCCGCAGGCGTCCAAAGATATGAATTCCTTTGACTATTCTTTGTTTCAACTCATCAACAGCTTAGCCCATCGCAATAAAATTATTGATTGGTTGGCTGTTTTTTTTGCCGATTACTCCCAATATCTTTTAATAATTATAGCCATCTTTTTGCTCTTGCTTAAAGAAAAAGATTGGCGGCGCCGAATCTCTATCGGTTCGGTTTTCGCTCTTTCGGCAATTTTATCCCGCGGTTTGATTACCGAAATAATCAGATTTTTTTATGCTCGGCCTCGGCCATTTGCCGTTCTCAATATCTCTCCTTTGATTAATCACAACTTTACCGCTTCTTTCCCTTCCGGTCACATGGCCTTCTATTTTGTTTTAGCTTTAACTATTTTTCTATTAAATAAAAAATGGGGCTGGTTTTCCGTCAGCGGCGTCATTCTGATGGGCTTGGCCAGAATATTCACCGGCCTCCATTGGCCGACGGATATTTTAGGCGGAATTTTGATT
The DNA here is from genome assembly GCA_001779575.1 of Candidatus Jorgensenbacteria bacterium RIFCSPLOWO2_12_FULL_42_11. GTDB lineage: Bacteria > Patescibacteriota > Minisyncoccia > UBA6257 > MFKM01 > MFKM01. The sequence goes on along the minus strand of MFKM01000014.1, from coordinate 4,849 downwards.
GCCATTTTTAGTTATTTTCTGGTCAAAAAAATTATTCCCTCCAAACGATAAACTGCCGATTAGGCGGTTTTAAATAAAAATGCCTCGTTAGAAATCTCCCTAACAGGGAAACTCCTAACGAGGCAAATACGCAATGTGAATTGAGATTGAAATTGCCTATGGCTTTCTCATCTCAAAACGTATTTTCCGACAGCGTTGCAACCCGAACTTGTACCAGGAACACGCGCTTCCTTTTATTATTGAAGCGCATATTCCTTTTTTGCATCTTGAAGCAAAATTTGCTTCAAAAGCGTTCGGGTTGATTCCAATCCGGACAATCTCTTGAATTTGTTCAAAAGGAATCTTCGTGGCTGGCACACCGGACGCGGTCAAACTGCCATTAAGAAGCATTTGCGCGGCCTGAAAGAAAAACCATTCTTCCGCTCCCGCCACTTTGCCTTCCGACGCCAGCATCTTCCAATCGCTGACCACGACCTTGCCTTTTATTTTTTGCTCGGTAAGGCGAAGTATCCGCGCGACATCATAAAGAGTCAGCCCGCGTTGTTGATTGACAAAAATCTGGACATTGCCCGACAATCTTTTCTGAATTACGATAGCGGTCTTCCCGCCATACGCGGAACGCGCGAACTTGTTTATCTGCTCATCATCGGACACAATCGTCGCCATCCTCAAAATCATCCCGCGAGGACCGAGAACTTCTTCAATTTTAGCCCTCCGCTCAAATTCTTTTCCGGCTTCAGTAAAAAAACTGACCTGCTCTTGATACTTCGCTTCAAGGCCAATCATTATCCAATCCATTACTTTCTCCGGCGGATATTGTTGGTGCATGACTTTGGCGATATAAGCGAGGTCAAAAGGATGAGCCGCGGCTTTAAGATCGTTATTAACCGCGAACTTAAGAAGTTTTTCAAGCGATAAATCGTCCGCTACCCCAAGCGCTTTGGCGACAAGGGTCGCGGCGCATTCATCTTGTTTGCGATTTTTATCAGCGGCCGGATGTTCGTCAAATCGTCCGCCGCCGACCCCGATAAGAAGCTTGCCTTCTTTTTCGCAGTCGTCCGCGGAACGTCCGTCGGGAATTCCGCCGCCAGAGCTCAAATAGACTACTTTTGCCGCGCTAATGCCCGGAAATTTATTCTCCCCAAATTTTTTGAGAAGAAAAATCGCCTGATACTCATCAAAATGCGGCCTTTCGTGCGTTACGATTGCGTCAATCATGACACCCTCCTTTTTTAGAGCAAAACGCTCCGGGTTAATTTATTTTAGGCAATATTGCCTAAAATTTTGTAAATGTACTGATTTTATTCTTGACCTTAATGGTACCATATTAAGTCATAAAAGTCAAATCCAACCGCCTAATCAGCGGTTTATTATTATTTTCAATTTGTGGGCGAAGAGGGAGTCGAACCCTCACGAGATTGCTCTCACAGGATTTTGAGTCCTGCGCGTCTGCCATTCCGCCACCCGCCCCCGATTCTTGATAATAATACAAAAATCTAATATAGTAAATATGAAATCTTTATGGCTCGCGTTATCGCAATTTGCAATCAAAAAGGGGGAGTGGGAAAAACAACCACGGCCATGAATTTGGGCGCCTATTTGGCCGCTCTGGGCCGGCGCTGTCTTTTGGTTGATTTTGACCCCCAGGCCAACGCTTCTTCCGGTCTGGGAATAATGCCGTCAGACGAATCAGTCTACACCGCTTTAATGGACGGCTCCATCTCAAGCCAGTTAATAAAAAGAACGGCTATTTTCGGCTACGAAGTTCTTCCGGCTTCCCAGGACTTGGCCGGCGCTTTGGTGGAATTAATTTCCCTGCCCGAAAGAGAATATCAATTAAGAAAAGTAATCAATCAAGTAAGGCATTTGTATGATTTTATATTCATAGACTTGCCGCCTTCCCTTAATCTTCTGACCGTCAACGGCTTGGTGGCCGCCGACGAAGTTTTGATGCCGATTCAATGCGAATATTACAGCCTGGAAGGAATCGGCCAGCTTTTGAAAACCATAAATCTCATCCGCCAAAACCTCGGTTATAAATTAAAAGTAGCCGGGGCGGTTTTAACGATGTATAATAAAACCGAGAAACTTTCCCGGGAAGTAGTCAGGGAAGTCAGAAAGCATTTCCCTTATTATGTTTTCAACACCGAAATCCCGAGAGCGGTGGCTTTGGCTGAAGCCCCAAGTTTCGGCAAACCGATTATTCTTTACGCCCCTTCAAGCCAAGCGGCCCGGGCCTATCTGCTTTTAGCCAAAGAAATTATCAGCCAGCAGGAACAAGAAATAAAATACCAATTAGCCGCCCAAACTTTCGGAAATCTATTAACTTAATAATTGGCAATTAAATTTATGTTAGGTCGGGGATTAGAATCATTAATACCGCCGCAACATCCGCAAACCGACTCGTCTGGGACAGCGGCTCAATTTCCGCAACCAAACGAAGAGAAGGCCGCGGCAATAAACGCGCCTTCGCCCGTTTTTCCCGCAACATTTTCCCATCAAAAATCCGAAGAAAAAGAACAATCTCCCTCATCCGATAGTTCGGAAATAAAAAAAATTCCCGCCGACTTTACGACTGATTCTATCGCTGAAAAACCGGAAGCAGAACCGTTGATCGAAAAAAAATCGGATTTTAATATTCTTGAAAACACCGAGAAAGACGACCTCCGGGAACATCCCAAAAAACACCAGGAAGCCATCTTCCTCATTGAAATTGAAAAAATCAAACCCAACCCCCATCAGCCAAGACGCGTTTTCAACGAAGAATCAATAAAAGAATTGGCCGCTTCCATTCAGGAATTCGGCATTCTCCAACCGGTCCTGGTCTCCAAAACCGAAGAAGAAACCGAAAACGGCACCAAGGTCAGTTACCAATTGATAGCCGGCGAGCGCAGATTTCTGGCCGCTAAAATGCTCGGCCTGGAACGAATGCCGGTAATCGTTAAAAAAATTGAATTTGAGGCCGACCGTTTGGAAATGGCCGTTATTGAAAACCTCCAGCGGACCGCCTTGAATCCGCTGGAAACAGCCCGCGCTTTCTCCAAATTGCAGGATGAATTCGGATTAACCCAGAGAGAAATCGCCCAGCGATTGGGAAAAAGCCGGGAAGCGGTTGCCAATACCCTGCGGTTGCTGAATTTGCCCTCTAATATCCAGGACGCTTTGGTCCAAAACAAAATAAACGAAAGCCAGGCCAGAGCGCTTTTGGCCGCCGGCGATTTGAATCAACAGCAGGCGCTTTTCCAGGAATTAATCGCGTCCAATCTTAGCGTCAGGGATTTGAAAGAAAAAATAAAAACCGAAGAAAATTCCGGCCGGCCCGCGGACCCGGAAAAAAATTACCTGGAAAACCAATTGGAAGAAGTTTTGGGAACAAAAGTAAAAATCAGCAAAAATCAGAATAAGGGGAAAATTATCATCAAATTTTTTTCTCCGGAAGAACTTGACGCCATCATCAAAAAAATCTGCAGCAACGATTGAACCACCTGATATTTAATCTTTTTAATCTTGCAAATCATTTTTACCGGGGAATTGATTTCTATTTCATCGGAAATTTTCCGATTGGGGAAATTTTACTTATACACATTGCCTCGCCAGTCAATCTCTTCAATATATGCCCGGTTTCTTTCAAATTGAAATTCAATAATAATTCTCAACCGGCCGAAACGAATTCTATAAAACCCTTCCCATTCTCCGCTAAGTTTTTTGATATTGATATTTATATTTTCTCCTTTAAATTTCCGAAGGACGAGTTTTATTTTATCAATAACAAAATTTTCCTTGATATTGTTTTGCTTGAGGAACTTCAGGGAAGCGGCGGAGAAATCAATGCGCCAACTCATATCTTCACCTCTGTTGATTTCGCTACCTTGCGAAAAGGCCTGCCATAGCGTTTTTCAATATCTTTCTGTTCTTTTTGAGATACAAAAGGCGCGAAAAAAACTCGGAATTTCATTGATTCCTGCTCAAGTACTTCCCGGATGCTTTCCTTAAGCACTGTTTTTAATTCTTTCTTGGGAATAGTTATGGTAGCCATATATTTATTCAATTTTATCTGATTTCATTATAGGCGGTTGGGGGGCGCTGTCAAGCGGGATAAAACAAAACCCCCTCCCCACTTTTGCCGATTATTAATAAGATGATAATAATAAACAAAAGTGGGGAGGGGGAAACAGAAAGATTTTCCTTAAACAGGATAATATTAATCCGATTCAGGAAAACACACACTCACTTGAATGGAGTATAACGCTAAATTCGTTAAAAGTCAATACTTCAACAGAAAGAATTAACGAGGTTCAGCCTTGATACATTTGATACAGTCTCAAAAATTATGTATCCTATTTTCATCAACCTCCTAACGGCATCCACCAAATTAGGTTAGTCTGCGGATATCCACTATCGGTTATTACGACTTTCCAATAATCTCCTTTTAAAACAGGAAGAGATATATCTCCTGCCTCTGTTGAGCCGCCGCCAGCCCACACCCCGTCAATGACTCTTAAAGTAGCAGGAGGATTGCTTGCGTCAGTATATCCTTCAACTCGGGGTGTTCCATTAGCAGACGAAACAGAAGCAATGACAAGCCCATCTGTTTCTGCCTGATAAACAGTATTATTGCTCCTGCCTTGCCAAGCGCCAAATATTTTCATGGTGCCTTTCACTTCTAAAGTGGCGCTTGGCGCCGTCGTCCCGATGCCGACGTTGCCGTTGTTAGAAAATGTAACCCGTGTAGCTCCTGAAGTATCTGCGAAGTACAATGCATTGTTGGAGTCTGTGTAAATCTCCCTCCGTGCTCCAAGAGTGCTTAAGACAAGACCTACATTAGCATTATTTGCAATCTCCAACACTT
>MFKM01000013.1 GCA_001779575.1 Candidatus Jorgensenbacteria bacterium RIFCSPLOWO2_12_FULL_42_11 | reverse complement strand
AGGGCCATCGGCCCGGAGTTTTTCTTTAGACCTTCCTCCTTTCACTTTAGTGGGGGCGACGGTCCGGGTGAGCTTGCTTTCCAACCCCTTGCGTTCGCGTTTTGGAGGCACTTTTAAATTGGACTATTACAATTTGGAAGATATTGAAAAAATTATTCAGCGTTCGGCTCGATTGTTAGGCGTGGAATTGGATTCTTCGGCCTTGAATGTCTTGGCTCGGGCTTCGCGTTTCACGCCTCGGGTGGCCAATCGTCTCCTGAAAAGAGCCAGGGATTTCGCCGATGTCTATTCGCAAGGGAAAATCAACGAAGATGTCGCCATAAAAACCATGGCTATGCTGGAAATTGACGAATTGGGACTGGAGGCCCACGACCGGCGCTTGCTGGAAATCATTATTGAAAAATTCAATGGCGGGCCGGTTGGCTTGAAAAACTTGGCGGCCAGTTTGAGCGAAGACGTCGGAACGATTGAAGAAGTTTACGAGCCCTATTTAATGAGTATCGGCTTTTTGAGCCGAACCTCGGCCGGCCGAGTCGCCACCCAGGCGGCTTACGAATATTTTAAAATCAAAAACCGAGGATTAGGCGTTTAAGGTTTTTAGCGACTAAATGTTTGAGATTTCAACCACCTCGTCAAAGAAAACAAAGGAAGCCGCTCGATCTTTGGTCGAAAAAGTTTTAAAAAAACCAGCTGGAAATTCGGCTTTAATTATCGCTTTAACCGGCGATTTGGGCGCGGGCAAAACTACTTTCGTTCAGGGATTTTGCAAGGGAATTGGCGTCAAAAAACGGATTACCAGCCCCACTTTTGTTTTGGTTAAAAGCTATAAACTAAAAACTAAAAGCTATGATAAAATTTATCACATTGATTGCTATCGCCTTACGTCCGAAGAATTAGCCGCGTTGAATTTTCAAGAAATTATCAACAATCCCCAAAATATTATTTTGATTGAATGGGCGGAAAAAATAAAAAAGATTTTACCGAAAAAAAACGCGATTTGGCTTAAATTTGATTATGGCGAGAAAGAAAATGAGAGAAATATAACATTAAGATAATTTTCAATTGTTTGAAAATTAGAAATTTAAATTTTTTTATGAAAACCTTGCTTCTCATTGACGCCAATTCCCTAATTCATCGGTCTTTTCACGCCCTGCCCCCTTTTACGGCTCCCAATGGCGAGCCCACCGGCGCCCTTTACGGCTTATCAAGCATTTTTTTAAAAATAATTAAAGAAAAAAAGCCGGATTATTGGGCGGCCGCTTTTGACCGGCCGGAGCCGACTTTCCGCAAAGAAATTTTCAAGGATTATAAAATTCAACGGCCCAAGGCGCCGGATGAATTGATTTCCCAAATCATCAAAGCCCGCGAGCTTTTGGGAAAATTCGGCATTAGGTTTTTTGAACAGCCCGGGTTTGAAGCCGATGATTTAATCGCGGCTTTGGTTAAGCGGTTTGAACCGGAAAAAAATCTGAAAATTGTTATTTTGACCGGCGACCTGGACACTCTTCAGCTGGTTGTCGACGACAAAGTGGCGGTGGAAACGCCTAAGAAGGGAATAAGCGAAACAGTTGTTTACGACGAAAAAGCCGTGCGAGAACGCTACTCCTTAAACCCCGAACAGCTTCCCGACTACAAAGGATTGGCGGGCGACTCTTCGGATAATATCCCTGGCGTGTTGGGAATCGGGCCGAAAACCGCCAGTCGTTTACTGGGCGAATATCATAGTTTGGAAAATCTTTATCAGAATTTGAAAGCCAAAAAAATAAAAGATTTTCCCGAAAAAGACCGAAAACTCTTCCAAAAACTTTTGGATTATGAAAATCAGGCCTTGCTTTCCAAAAAATTAGTTTTACTTAATCAGGATATTAATGTGCCGGTCTCTTTGGAAGAGTTAATATGTCAAGAACCGGCCGATTCGTTGTTGTTGGATTATTTCGGCCAATTAGGATTTAAAAGTTTGATTGTCAGAATTACCGGACAGAAATTTGTCGCCGAAGCCGCGTCTTCAAAACAGACCGATGTTTTGTTTCTGGTCAGCCAAGAAGACGCAATTCGCGAGAAACAAAAAATAACTTCTTCTAAGCTCAAAGTCGGTTTTGACCTGAAGTCGCTCATTAAAGAATTGAAAAAAGATAATCTGGAATTAGCCGGACCATTTTTTGATTTGAAAATCGCCGGCTGGCTGCTTGACCCCGACCAAAAAGATTGTTCTTTGGCGGCTTTAAGCCGTCGCTTCATCAAGCGTCCGATTCAAGAGCCCAAGGAAATTGAGCTTTTTCCTCTGCTTTTTGATTATTCGGTCAAGAAACTTCGGGAATTTGAATTGGTCAAGGTTTTTGAGGAAATTGAAATGCCGTTAATCGGGGTTTTGGCCGCTATGGAAACTCGGGGTGTTAAGGTAGATAGGTCAATTCTGGTTAATCTTAACGAAGAGTTGGCCGCCGAAATTAAAAGTTTGGAAGAAAAAATTTATCAATTGGCGGGCTTGGTCTTTAATTTAAATTCGCCGAAACAATTGGGCGAGGTTTTGTTTGAAAAATTGAAAATCGGCCAAAGTCTGGCATCAAAGCAGTCCTGGTACGGGGGAGACAGAAAATTCTCCACCGATGCCCACCATCTAATGGTTTTTAAAGAAGAACATCCCATTATAAATTTAATTTTGGAATATCGCGAGGCCTTCAAAATAAAGTCGGGCTTTGTGGTTCCGATTATTGATTATTTGGGCGACGGCAGTCGTTTGCATACCACGTTTAATCAGATCGGCGCCGTTACCGGCCGGTTGAGCTCGGAAAAACCCAATCTCCAAAACATTCCCGCGGGGTCGCGCCGGGCTTCTGTTTTGCGCCGGGCTTTTGAAGCCGAACCCGGTTTTTCTCTGGCGGCTTTTGATTATTCCCAGATTGAATTAAGAATTTTGGCTTCCATTTCGGGAGACGAGAAGCTCCAGCAAGCTTTTTTTGAAAATCAGGACATTCATAAATTGACGGCCAGCCAGGTTTTCAATGTTCGTTTTGACGAAGTGACGCCGGTGATGCGGCAGTTGGGCAAAACCCTTAATTTCGGCGTCATTTACGGAATGGGCGCCAATGCTTTTGCCCGAACGGCCGGCTTAAGTAAAGAAAAAGCCGAAGATTTTATTGAAGAATATTTTTCCGACTTTTCCGGAGTCAAAGCGTGGCAGGAAGAAACCAGGCTTCAGGCCAGGGACCTCGGTTATGTTAAAAACCTTAATGGCCGGCGTCGTTGGTTTTTGGAAATGGCCTCGCCGGCTTCGTATTTGCAATTTGAAGCCGAACGGGCGGCCGTTAATATGCCGGTTCAGGGCCTGGCCGCCGATATCATCAAAATGGCCATGATCAAAACTTCTCAATTAGGAGAAGGCGTTAAGCTTTTGCTGTCTATCCACGATGAATTGTTGTTTGAAATCAAAGACGACATTTTGGAAGAAACAGCCGGTTCTATCAAGAAAATAATGGAAGAAATTTATCAATTAACGGTTCCCATGAAAGTTGACGTCAAAATCGGAAAAAATTGGGGAGAATTGAAGGATTATCGGCGGGGATTTTAGCCGACGAAGTGATATAATTAGCTATCAGGAATGCAAACAAAAATTTTTAGATTTCTAAGACAATTCGGTTTTTATTGCCGTCTACCGGAAATGAGGACTTTTTGGATTATTTTGTTTTTGATCGCGGCAGTGGCGACGATTAATTTTGTTTTTCTGAAAGGCATTGAGGCTTTAATTGTTTTAGGAATTTTGCTTGTTGTCGGTTCGGTGGTTTTCGCCGGCAATTTGCGCTTGGCCCGTTCCAATTGGGAAGTCAAGGTTGAGCGCAATCAGCTCCAGGATATTATTGAAAATCTCAAAGACGGGTTAATCGTCTATGATCCCGATTTTAAAATTCAGATTTTTAATAAAGCGGCCGAGGCGATTTTTGGCATTTCAATGAAAGAAATCGTGGGGCAGTATTTTAATCCGAATTTTGTTCAAAATCCCAAATACCAACTTTTGGCTCAAGTGGTTTTTCCTTCGTTGGCGCCGATGATTCGGCGACTTTCGGAGCCTGATGTTTGGCCGCAGATAGTGGAGCTTTCTTTTGATAATTTATCGTTAAGGGTCATCACTAACCGCGTTGACGATCCCGGCGGCCGGCTTTTGGGTTTTTTTAAAATAATTCAGAATCGCACTCGGGAAAAGGAACTGCTTCGTTCCAAGAGCGAATTTATCACAGTAGCGGCTCATCAATTAAGGACGCCTTTGACCGGCATTAATTGGGCCTTGGAAATTTTGGAAAAGGAATCGGATTTAAAGCCCGAGCAAAAACAAATGATCGGCGAAAGCCATGTCAGCGCCCAGCGATTGATAAAAATAGTTAACGATCTGCTTGATGTTTCTAAGATTGAAGAAGGGAAGTTCGGTTATCAGATGGAAAATGTTAATTTGGTGGAATTTCTGGCCGATATCATGGCTTCGGCTAGTCTTGTGGCCAAAGAATTCGGCGTGAAGCTTTATTTTGACCGGCCAGCCGGGCCAATTATCGTGAAAATAGACCCTCAAAAATTAAGCCTGGCTGTTAATAATTTTTTGGATAATGCCATAAAATACAACATTGAAAATGGCGAAGTAGTCGTGAAAATAGAAAAATTTTCCGATAAGCCGTTTGTTCAGGTTGGCATCAAAGATACGGGTGTCGGTATCCCCGCGGAAGAAATCAAAAAACTTTTTGCCAGGTTTTATCGGGGCAGTAATGTGATGAAGTTTAATACCACCGGCAGCGGTTTGGGGCTTTTTATCACTAAGAACATCATTCGCCGTCATGGCGGAGAAATTTGGGCGGAGTCAACCCTGGGTCGCGGCAGCGCTTTTTATTTCACCTTGCCGACCGACCCCAAATTGATTCCACCGGCCGAAGTTTTTTATGAGGAGGAATAATTATGCCCGAATTACCGGAAGTTGAAACCACAGTCAGGGAATTGAGGAATAAAATTATCGGCCGGAAAATTCTCAAAGCCTGGACGGATACCGAAAAAATATTCAAGCCGAATTTTTTGGCATTCAAAAAAGGGGTAGTCGGCCAAACCGTTGAAGCAATCAGCCGTCGGGGCAAAAATATAATTTTAAAACTGGACTCCGGCAGTTATTTTCTGGTTCATCAAAAACTAACCGGCTCTCTTTTGTACGGAACCGAAATTAAAAATCCCTACATTCATTTGATTTTGGATTTAGACAAAGGCAAGTTGGCCTTGTCGGATTTAAGAAAATTCGCCAAGGTGGCTTTTATTCCTGATTTGGAAAATTATCCGGATTATCAAAAACTTGGCCCCGAGCCTTTAAGTCGGGGATTCACCTTGGAAAAATTCCAGGAAATTTTAGAAAAAGCCAGGGGCGGCATCAAGAAGGTTTTGATGGACCAGGGGAAAATAGTCGGCATCGGCAATATCTACGCCGACGAAATTCTTTTTGAAGCCAAAATTTCGCCATTGAGGGAAGCGCCAAAAATAAAACCGGCGGAAATCAAAATTCTTTATCAGGCCGTCAAGAAAATTTTAGAGAAAGCGATAAAATCCAAAGGCACCAGCGTTTCCGATTATCGCCGGCCGTCCGGCGAAAAAGGCAATTTCGCGAAATTTCTTAAAGTTTATCGCCGCACCGGAGAACCCTGCCCCCGCTGCGGAACCAAAATCCAGCGTTTAAAATTCGGCGGCCGCTCTAGCCATTTTTGCCCTCGCTGTCAGAAATAGAATATTTTTCTTTATAAAAACGGATTAGCTGTTCCACTTCGGGTATGATTTTTGGGTTGGCAACGCCGACTTTGGTTCTTTCCTGGACTTTTTCCAGAGTATCCGCTCCCTCTAAAATCGCCATTTCAATGTCTTTATCCGTGGTTTTGGTGTCCGGGTCAATAATCCGGCCCTCCTCGGGTACGATGCGGTTTAGTTGATTAGTTCCGCGGAAATAATCATTGATGGCGCTTCGCAAGGCCTTATCGCCGAGAACCGAGCAATGGTATTTGATTTCGGGCAAGCCGCCCAATCTTTTGATAATATCTTGGGGTTTAATTTTTCGGGCCTTTTCCAGTTTCATCCCGCCTTTTTCCGTAAGCATTACCGAAAGCATGGAAGTGGAGCCAATAGCGGCCCCACACCCAAAAGTCCTCCAGCGGCATTGTTTTATTTTTTCGGTTTTGGGGTCAATAAAGAGCCAGAAACGCATTACGTCGCCGCAGGCGGGGCTCCCCACCATCCCTTGGGCGTTGGATTTGAATTTTTTTTCTTCCTCCAGTTTCATAAAATTTTTCGGGCAAAAAAAATGGTCCCGGACGGTTTGACTGTAAACCCAGGGAGTCTGCCCCCGGCCTAAAATATCTGATTTCCTTGTCCCGAGCTTTGCCGAAGAATTTTGTTTTGATTTTTTAGCCATTTTTTAATGAGATGTTAATAGGTGAAAGTTCCCGAAGTTTTTTAACGATGTCGGGCAAAACCTTTAAAACGTAGTCAATGTCTTTGTTGGTTGTTTTTTGGCCCAGGGTTAACCGCAAACTGCCATGGATAATTTCCCGCGGCAGGCCGATGGCTTGGAGGACATGAGAGGGTTGCAGGTTTTGAGAATGACAAGCGGAACCGGTGGAGGCGCAAATTCCGTAATGGTCTAAGTATAAAAGCAGGGCTTCGCCTTCAATGTCCAATATAGTAATATTTACGTTATTTGGCAATCTTTTTTGAGGATGGCCGTTGAGGAAGGTTTTGGAAATGCTTTTCAAAATGCCGTCAATCAATTTTTGAGATAATTTATTAAGGCGTTGGATTTCCTCGTTCTTATTTTTTTGAACCAGCTCCAAGGCCTTAGCCAGGCCGATATAGGCCGGGACATTTTCCGTGCCGGAACGGAGGCCATTTTCCTGGCCGCCGCCGAAAATCAGCGGCTTCAGGGAAACCCCGTTTCTAATATACAAAACAGCGCTTCCTTTCGGACCGTAAATTTTGGAACCGTTAAAGGTCAAAAGGTCAACTCCTAATTTATCAACTTTAATGTCCAAATAACCCGCGGCCTGGCAAGCGTCGGTATGGAAATAAATTCGGGAAAGACCATCGGCTTTTCTTTTTTGGTTAATTTTTTTAAGCAGTTTGCCGATTTCAATAATCGGTTCAATCGTGCCGATTTCGTTGTTGGCGTACATCACCGAAATCAAAAATGTTTCCGGTTTAACGGTTTTTTTAATTTTTTCCAAACTAACCAGCCCGTGCTTATCAACCGGCAGAACGGAAATGGCAAATCCCTCTTTTTTGAGGGCCAAAACCGCGTTTAAAACCGCGGGATGTTCAATTTTGGTGGTGATAATATGGCCGGGCTTTTTAAGAGTTTTTTGGATAGCCCGGCTTAGTCCCAGAATAGCCACATTGGCGCTTTCGGTGCCGCCGGCGGTAAAAATAATCTCTGTTTCTTTAGCTCCCAGGATTTTGGCGATTTTTTGCCGGGCCTGGCTTAGGGCTGACTTGGCCCTGATTCCTAATTGGTAAATACTTGAAGGATTGCCGAAATTTTCCGACCAAAAAGGTTCCATTGCCGTCTTTACTTCCAAGGATAAAGGCGTGGTAGCAGCATGGTCAAGATAAATCAGTTTTTTCATTTCTTATTTAGAATAGACCTTTATATTGCCGAAAGTCAATAAAAGAATTAATATAAAAATATTACGAAATACCAATCAATACGAATATACGAATTCGTATATTCGTAAAAATTCGTACTTCGTAAAAACTTATGAAATATATTTTTGTAGTCGGAGGGGTAATGTCCGGCGTGGGCAAAGGCGTGGCGGTGTCTTCTGTCGCCAAAATTCTTCAGTCCCGCGGTTTTAGGGTGACAGCCATCAAAATTGATCCGTATCTTAACGTTGACGCCGGGACAATGAACCCGACGGAGCATGGCGAGGTTTTCGTCTTAAACGACGGCACCGAGTGCGACCAGGACTTGGGCAATTATGAAAGATTTTTGAACCAGGACTTGCCGGGTTTAAATTACATGACCGCCGGCAGTATTTTCCAGGCGGTTATAGCTAAAGAGAGAAATCTGGAATACGGCGGTCGTTGCGTTGAAGTTGTGCCTCATATTCCTCTTGAAGCCCTGGAGAAAATTAAAAAAGCCGGGCTTGATAATAAAGCCGAAATTGTCATCGTTGAAATCGGGGGCACGGTGGGCGAATACCAGAATATTTTATTTTTGGAAGCGGTGCGGATTCTGAAAATTAAAAAGCCCAACGACGTTCTTTTGGTTTTGGTCAGTTTTTTGCCGCTTCAGAACCTTGACAGCGAATTGAAAACCAAGCCCACTCAATACGCGGTTAAGACCCTGAATTCCGCCGGTCTTCAGCCGGATATTATTTTGGCCAGGGCGGCGACTCCTTTGGACAAAAAGCGCAAAGAGAAAATCGCTTTTAATTGCAGTCTTCGGGAAGAAGATATTGTTTCGGCTCCGGACGTTGAAAGTATTTACGAAGTGCCGGTGAATTTTGAAAAAGATAATTTAAGCGACCGCATTTTGAAGAAATTAAAAATGCGGCCCAGGAAAAGCAACATGGCCGAATGGCGGCGTTTGATTCGGGCTATCAAAAACACCCCCCGGCCGGTCAATATCGGCATTGTTGGAAAATATTTCGCCACCGGAAAATTTATTTTGACTGATTCCTATATTTCCGTGATTGAAGCCGTCAAGCATGCCGCTTTTCATTTTAAGCGTCAGCCGGTTATCAAATGGATTGAAGCCGAGGAATTTGCCGATAAACCGAACCAATTGAAGCAGCTTTCTGGCTATGACGGCATTATCGTTCCCGGCGGTTTCGGCCAGCGGGGCACGGAGGGGAAAATCGCGGCTATCGGTTATTGCCGGAAAAACAAAATTCCTTTTTTGGGCTTATGTTATGGCATGCAATTGGCGGTAGTGGAGTTCAGCCGGTCCATAGTCGGTTTTAAAGAAGCCAATTCCACCGAAATTTACCCGAAAACTCCTTATCCCGTGATTGATATTTTGCCGGAACAGAAAAAAAATTTAAAGGAAAAAAAATACGGGGCCACCATGCGTTTGGGCGCCTATCCAGCGGTTCTTAAAAAAGGCACTCTCGCTTTTCGGGCTTACGGAAAAAGTTCTATTTCCGAGCGCCATCGGCACCGTTACGAAGTTAATCCCGATTATGTCGGCCAGTTAGAAGGGAAAGGAATTATTTTTTCCGGTTCTTCGCCCGACAATCGTTTGATGGAGATTATGGAATTGGCCCAATCCGTTCACCCCTTTTTCGCGGCCACCCAGTTTCACCCTGAATTTAAATCCCGGCCGTTAAATCCCCATCCTTTGTTTCGGGAATTTATCAAAGCGGCGATTAAAAATCGGGAATCATAAAATTTTAATCCATGACCGTTGTTTTAGAAAAATCAAACATCCCTAAATTGACAGAAGCCCTTTCGCGTCAATATCTGGTTGTTGATTACGAAAAAGATAAAACGGCTTTGTCGGTCAAAGGTTATTTTTTGGCGCCGCGGGAAAAATTATTTTCTTTTTTTTCCAAAACAAAAAAATTGTCTGTTCGGTCAAGTCCAAAAAGAAAGCTTTTGCTTTTTGGACTGGACCTGGCTGACATTGAAGCCCTCGGTCAATTGGACGAAATAATGACCAAGCCCCGGGAAGATTATTTTTATCTCCGGAAAAGGCGAAATTCTTTGATTGTCGGGGTGGTTGAACATTCAATTACCATGCCCGTTGCTACCGGCGATTTGATTTTGGAAAAAATAAACCCAAGTCAATATCGGGCTGTTTCTTTGACTAAAGCCGGTCAGGAAATCGTTAAGAACAAATTTTTCAAAAAAGAAAAAAATCCCGAAATTTTGATTTATCCGGAAGAAAAAAGCAATTTAAGGGAATTGGCGCAAGATTCGGAATTGCTGGCGGAAGCGGTTTCCTGGGCCAGGGTTAAAAATCATCCGATTTGGGAAAAATTAGAAAAAATTTGTTTGGGTTGCGGCATCTGCGCTTATGTTTGCCCCATTTGCCATTGTTTTTCCATGGAAGATGAAATTGAAATTGACGGTTCGGCCAGCCACCGCTGCCGCTATTGGGACGCTTGCGTTCTGAATAATTTCAGCCGGGTAGCCGGAGGCAAGAATTTTCGGCCCGCTTTGAAAAACCGATATTTTAATTGGTTTTACCATAAATTCGTCCGGGCTTACAAAGAATACGACAATTCCCAGTGCGTCGGTTGCGGCCGCTGTCAAAAATATTGCCCGGCTGAAATAGATATTGAAAAGGTCTTGTCGGAAATTATCAGAGACTATGAAAAATCTTTATCAGCCCCAACCGGTTAAAATAGAAAAAATAGAATTTCTTTCGCCGAGCGTGAAATTGCTACGTTTGAAAAAACGCCTGAACTTTGTTCCCGGTCAGTTTGTTTTAGCCGGTTTGTGGGGTTACGGAGAAGCGCCTTTCGGCCCCGCTTCCTCGCCTTACCAAAAGCAATACTTTGATTTGATGGTTAGAAAGGGAGGCACGGTTTCCGCGGCTTTCCATTCTTTGAAGAAAGGCGACGAAATTACCGTTCGCGGCCCTTACGGCAACGGTTTTCCTTTGGATTTTTTTAAGGGTAAAGATATTTTGATGGTCAGCGGCGGTTGCGGCATCCCGCCGATTGCCAGTCTGACGGAGTATCTGATAAAAAACCGAGAAGATTTCGGCCGGATTTATCTCGCTTACGGAGCGACTAATCCCGATGAGATTTTAATTAAAGACATGGTTGATCGCTGGCAGAAATCCGTGAAGGTTCTTTTGACCGTTGACGCCCCCACGCCCGATTGGCGGGGCCGCGTCGGTTTTGTCACCGAACTGATAAAAGAAATGAAAGTTAATCCGTTGGATACGGTGGTGGTGATGTGCGGCCCGGGACCGATGGTGGCCGCCATGGAAAAAATATTAAAATCAATTGGCATCACCGATCGCCGCATTTTTATCAGCGAAGAAAGAAAAATGCAATGCGGCATCGGCAAGTGCCAGCATTGCGCGACCGGCGAAAAATATGTTTGTTTAGACGGCCCGGTGTTTAATTACGATGAAATAGATAAAAATTTTGACTAATGACTTACGACTTATGACTAATGATAAAAAATTGAAACTGGGACTCTTTGATTTCACCGACTGCGAGGGCTGTCAGGTGGAATTGGTGGGTCTTAAAGAAAAACTTTTGGCTCTTTCGGAAAGAGTGGATATAGTTAATTGGCGTCTCGGTCAGGCAAAAGCCCAGTGGGAACAATTTGACATCGCTTTAATTGAAGGCACGCCGTTGACGCCCGGGGAAATTGATTTATTAAAAATCATCAGAGAAAAATCCCGACTGCTTGTCGGTTTGGGAACTTGCGCGACGCTCGGAGGCATCCCGGCAATTTTAGATAAAGAAGAACGCCAGCAATGGTACAATAAAATTTACGGACCCGAATACGAGGGCCGGGGCGTTGACGCTTTGCCCTTGAGCGCTTACGTGAAAATAGATTTTTTGATCCATGGTTGTCCGATAAGCGGGAATGAAGCGGCCCGTATTTTCAGCGATTTAATAAACGGCAAAAAATTAAATTACAAAGATTATTCGGTTTGCTTTGAATGCAAGTTGGCTAATTTGCCCTGCCGGTTGCTTGAGAAAAAACCCTGCCTGGGGCCGATTGCCCAAGGCGCTTGCGGGGCCATTTGTCTTAAAGGAGGCAGTGCCTGTTATGGTTGTTTCGGGATAAAAGAGGGCGCTAACGTCGGAGCTCTTTTGACGATATTGAATAAATTCGCCAGCGAAGAAGAAATAGAAAATTATTTTTCAATGTTTCATAATAAATCAAAATTATATGATCATCGATGAATTTATCGCTAAAATTGAAGGCCATGGCGCTTTAGATATTGATTGGGCCAATAAGAAAGCCCGATTAAGAATTTTGGAAGGCGAAAGATTGTTTGAAGGAATTTTGGTTAATCGGCCCGCCGAGGAAGCGCCGTGGATAACTTCAAGAATTTGCGGCGTTTGCCCGATTGCCCATAACTTGGCTTCGGTTAAGGCGGCAGAGGCGGCTTTGGGCATTGTCCCCAACAAGACCACGATCTTATTGCGAAAACTGATGATGGCCAGCCAGATAATCCAGAGCCACGTTCTGCACGCTTTTTTCCTGGCTTCGCCGGATTATTTGGGGATAGACAGCGGCATTGAATTGGCCAAAAAAAATCCGGAAATTTTCAAAACCGCGATTAACCTGAAAGGAATCGGCGATGAAATTTCTTTGGCGGTGGCCGGCCGCAGTGTTCTGCCGACAACCACGACTATCGGCGGTTTTCATAAAATTCCCGCTAAAAAAACCCTAACCGAATTATCGGGGAAATTAGAAAAAAACCTCAATTACGCGATAGCGGCCGCTAAAATTTTTGCCAAGCTTAATTATCCTCAATACAATATTGAATTAGAATTTATCAGCCAGACCGATAAAAAAAATTATCCCGGTTACGAATCAGAAATTATTATTTCCAGCCAAAAAGACGACTCCGCGATTGAGGATTACAAAAATGATATTCAGGAGGAAGTCAGACTGGATTCTACGGCTAAATTCGGCCGATATCACGAAAAGGCGATAATGGTCGGCGCTTTGGCTCGATTAGCCACCCATCATGATTATTTAGACCCGGTTTGCCGAAAATATCTTCGGGCAACGAATTTTAACAATCCTTTTCACAATAATTTGGCCCAGGCGATAGAAATTTTGCATTTTTACAAAAAAGCCCAGGAAATAGTCGGAATTTTGCTTCGGGAGAAACTTGAC
Organism: Candidatus Jorgensenbacteria bacterium RIFCSPLOWO2_12_FULL_42_11; assembly: GCA_001779575.1. GTDB lineage: Bacteria > Patescibacteriota > Minisyncoccia > UBA6257 > MFKM01 > MFKM01. The sequence continues at coordinate 3,863 of MFKM01000013.1, read as the reverse complement.
CCCACTGTTGCTGTTCCTTCCGCCAACCCGCCTCTTAAAGGCATCGGGGCAGTGGAGGCGCCCCGGGGCGGCTTGTATCACGAAATCCATTTAAACGATAAAGGGAAAATAACTTTTATCAATATCATTACCCCGACGGTTCAAAATCTGCCTTCCATGGAAAAAAGCGCCCAAGCGATTTTAGACCAATCGCCTAAAATATCTTTGGCGGAAGCCAGAAAATTAATTGAAATGCTTATTCGGGCTTACGATCCCTGCATTACCTGCGCGGTTCACTAAACTAAAATGTGCTTAACCATCCCGGCTCGGATTAGAAAATTAAAAGGAACTATCGCTGTTATTCAAGACAGGGGCGTTGATAAAGAAATCAATGCCGCTTTAATTCCTAATTTAAAAATTGGCGATTGGATACTGCATCTTTCCGGTTTAGCCATTAAAAAAATTTCTTCCGGCGATGCTGTTCAGATTAAGGAATTATTAGAAACCGGCCGGCCGATAGATACCTCAAAATTAAGTAGCGATTTTGTAAATGTTATTAAAACTTCTAAAATCCGAAATCTAACCAAAGAAGAAATCGTTTTTCTATTGAATGTTGAAGGCCTTGAAAAGAAGGCTCTTTTTTCCGAGGCTAATCTTATTCGCCAGACTTATCTTCGGGATTTTATTTGCATTCACGGGATAATCGAATTTTCAAATTATTGCCGCAATGATTGCTTGTATTGCGGTTTAAGAAAAGAAAATAAAAATTTTAAACGCTACCGGATGACCCCCGAAGAGATAGTGGAAACAGCGGAAGAAGCAGTCAGGAAAAAGGGTTATAAATTGCTGGTGCTCCAGTCGGGAGAAGACCCTTTTTACACCCCAGCGATGCTTTGCGAGATAATTAAAAAGATTAAAAAACGGTGCCGGGTTTTTATTTTTGTCAGCGTGGGCGAGCGCGATTATCAATGCTATAAAAAAATGAAACAAGCCGGAGCTTCGGGAGCGCTTTTTCGTTTTGAAACCAGCAACTTCAGGCTGTTTAAAAAACTTCATCCTCGGGGCAAGAATTTTGAAAGTCGCTTTAAGCATTTGGAATTTATGAAAAAATTGGGCTATTTTGTCGTCACCGGTTCCTTGGTTGGCTTAGCCGGTCAAACCATTGAGGACTTGGCTGATGATGTCCTGACGACAAAAAAATGGGCCGATATGGCTTCCTTGGGGCCGTATGCGCCGGCGGCCGATACGCCGCTGTCTAATTCTCGATTTTTGCTTTCCAGCTCTAAAAAAATTGAATTAACCCTGAAAATGATCGCGGTTTTGAGATTATTGATGAAAGAAACAAAGATTCCGGTGGTTACCGCTTTGGAAACTTTAGCGGGCGAGTCGGGCAGAAAGAAAGCCCTTTTGGCCGGAGCTAATTCTCTGATGTTTAACCTGACGCCAGCCAAATACCGGCCGCTTTATAAAATTTACGACCGCAAATTTTTCCGAAAAGAAAATCTTTGGGAAAAGTATGGATTATTCAAAAACGAGGAGAGTTATAAAATGCTGGAGGAAAGAATGCAAAAATCATTGAAGGATTAGATTGTTTTGAATTATGGAAGGCCATCTCGCGAATAGCGAATGAAAAGATTTTTCTGAAACCCAAACGGAAGCGCAGCTCCGATGAAATCGGAGCGTGAGCGGGTTGAAGAAAATCTTTTCATTCGCTATTCGCGGCTTAGTTTCATAATTCAAAGCAAATAACACATGCCCGCCAATATCAAAAAAATCATTAACGAAGAAAAGATATTTTCAGTTTTAGAAAAAACCCGAAAGCCCGCCCGAAGGCAGATTTTGACAATTTTAAAAAAAGCTTTGAAAAAAAATGGATTGAATTTGAAAGAAATAGGCTTTTTACTTAACGCGGAAGACCCGAAATTGATTGAAAAAATGTTTAAAGCGGCCGGCCGGATCAAAAAAGAAATTTACGGGGAAAGATTGGTTTTTTTCGCCCCCATTTATATTTCTTCTTTCTGCGTGAATGATTGCGATTATTGCGGTTTTCAGCGCCGCAATCCGGCTCCCCGCAAAAAATTAACGTTGGAGGAAATCAGGGAACAGGTAAAAATCTTGGAAGATATGGGCCATAAAAGGTTGCTGGTTGAATTCGGCGAAGACCCCGTTTCCAACCCGATTGACTACGTGGTTGACGTTATCAAAACAATTTATAATACCAAATCAGGCAAAGGAGAAATAAGGCGGGTTAACGTCAATATTGCGGCGACCACCGTGGAAAATTATCGCAAGCTAAAAGCGGCCGGCATCGGCACTTATCAATTGTTTCAGGAAACCTATCACCAAGAAACTTATAAAAAACTGCATAATGGCCCAAAAGCGGATTATCAAAGACAGCTGCTGGCTCCCGGCCTGGCATTTAAAGCCGGCATTGACGATGTCGGTTTGGGCGTTCTTTTTGGTTTATATGATTACAAATTTGAGGTTTTGGCCTTAGTTGCTCACGCTCAATATTTGGATAAAAAATTCGGAGTCGGGCCTCACACTTTTTCTGTTCCTCGCTGGCAACCGACAGCTTCGGCCGGTTGGAAGAAGCCGCCTTGTCCCGTGAGCGAGAACGAGCTTTTTAGAATTATCGCCATTTTAAGGATGGCCGTTCCCTACACCGGCATGATAATTTCCACCAGAGAAAAACCCAAGACGAGGGCGAAAGCGTTTGAAATTGGCGTTTCTCAAACTTCGGCCGCCTCAAGGACTTCGCCCGGCGGTTACGGGCAAGACGAAGAACTGTCCCAGTTTTTTCCCCAAGACCATCGCAGTCTTGGCCAAGTGTTAAAAAGCGCGCTCAAGCAAAATCTCCTGCCCAGTTTTTGCACCGCTTGCTATCGTCAGGGGCGGACGGGAAAGGTATTTATGGATTTAGCCAAACCGGGATTGATTCAAAATCTTTGCCGACCGAACGCTATTTTGACCTTCAAAGAATATCTTGAAGATTACGCTTCGGGGCCGGTTAAGAAATCAGGAGCAAAGATTATCGCTCAATACCTAAAAAGGATTCCTGATTTTAAAATTAAAAAAGAAACTCGCGAGCGTCTTGAGCGGATTGAAAAAGGGGAAAGAGATATTTATTTTTGAGTCAGTTTCAGGATTTTTTCGGCTTCGGACTTGGGTATTTTATTTAAAGCCAATTCGCCGTGGATTAAGAGATAGTCGCCGATTTTGACGTTTTTTAAAAGACAAATATTAACTTTATGGGAATGATGGGGCGTTTTCACGGTAACCCAGTCTTTTTTTATTTTTATTACTTTGCTCGGCGTAGCCAGACACATCATTGCATTATATAATGGTAAATATTAATAATAAAATGACCAATGAAATTAATCGGCCCCAAAAGGCCTGGGTAGTAGCCGTAGATATGGGCTACGGGCACCAGAGAACGGTTTACCCTTTAAAAGATTTTGCTTTTGAAGGGAAAGTCATCAGCGCTAATAATTACGAAGGAATTTCCAATATCGACAGGAATGTTTGGAAATTAGCCAAGGATTTTTACGAATCAGTCTCTGATTTCAAAAAATTCCCCTTACTCGGAAACGCCGTTTTTGGCATTCTTGAGAAATTAAAGAAAATTCTTAACTTTTATCCGAAAAGGGATCTGTCAAAATCAAATTTTACTTTGAAAGTGGTCTTCGCTTTTATCAAACGGGGCTGGGGTAAAAATCTGATTTCTAGATTAAGCAAAAATCGCCTGCCTTTCATCAGCGCTTTTTTTACGCCGGTTTTTATGGCCGAAGTTTTTAATTACCCGGGCGATATTTATTGCGTTATCTGCGATGCCGATGTTGCCAGGGCCTGGGTTTCCCCAAAACCGGCCCAAAGCAAAATAA
>MFKM01000012.1 GCA_001779575.1 Candidatus Jorgensenbacteria bacterium RIFCSPLOWO2_12_FULL_42_11 | reverse complement strand
ATTGCCGGAAGAGTTCTTCCATTCTCTGAAAGAATTAAATTTATTGCCCTATGTTCACATTTTCGCCGTCAATAAAGAAAGGCAGGGGACGCTTAATCTCGGTAATTAATTTTTCTTTAGGAAATTTATTATTTTTTTATATTAAAAGAGGAAAAAATATTACTAAATAAATAGAACGATCGTCCAAATATTTTAGTGATTAAGTTATCCACAGATTCACGGAGGATTGTCGGGAATTTTGATATAATAGAAATATCATGAAAAAATTTTTTCTTGGTTTGCGGCAGTTCATCTTGGCGCTTATTGTTCTTTTGGGAATTTTGATATTTCCTGAATTGGGAACACGGGCATTACTGCTGGTTAATAAAGAAATGGCGTATTTGCTTTCTATGATTGGGCCGTATTCAGTGTTTTCGTGGCTTTTTTTGCTGGTTAATGCTCTTTGGTATCCAATTGCTCTTACCGTTTGGATGGCAAGAGACGCCATAAAATTCAAAAAGCGGGGGATACGCGCTAAGCCCTGGCTGTGGGTTGCAGGCATGATTTCTCCTATGGCGTTTGAGGTGTTTTGGAGCTACCTTATTCGGCAGAAGATAATGCCCGGCGCGCCATGGCTGTGGGTTACGAACATGATCCCCCTCGTCGTATTTCCTGCCTATTTTATTATTAGCGAGGTCGTTTGGCGAAGAAGACTTGCGATAAATAACATAAATAGCGCGGAGCAAGAAATAAAACCGGAACAACGCAGACGCGCAAGAGAGATTTTTCTTGGCGTAGTTGCCATCGCTTTCGTTGTATTTATTGTATACGCGATGGAGATTTTCCCTGATCTGTCGCGTACTAAACAAAAAACCGAAGAGCAGATAGCGAAAATTCACGCCACGAAGCTGACGCTTGACGATGTGATGGGAAAGAATTTGCCGCCCGACCCCGGAGCGGATGCCGACAAAACAATTCAAGGAATTGACGCTAATCGCAACGGCATTCGCGACGATGTGGAACTGGCCATCTTCAAGGAATATCCGGATTCGGCGAAGACTCGGGCGGTGCTTTTGCAATATGCGTTGGCGCTGCAGATGGAGATGACCTTACCAATTATTAATAAAGAAACAGTAACTGCGACAGTAGAAGATAGCGAAAGCAGGGCAAATGTATGTCTTTGGAGTTTAAGCTCTCGTTCTGATATGAAAAAGTTCATTGCAGATATGGATAAATATGATAACTTTGTTAAGTCGCGGCAAATCAATACAGAACAACGAGATAAGTACATGGATGATTTTTATAAAAATTTAGGGAGTTATTCTTCATCAAATGAAGGTTGTGACATAGATTCTTCTATTTTGTCTAATTAAAATGAACACAGATACACGAAAAGTATACAAGAAATATGTTGGTTATTTTTTGGGTTTAGTTATTTTGTTAACCCCTGTAATATCGTTGGCAGATTTTATTCTTGGACAATGTGCGAGAATCGGGTTTACTATTGCTACGATTAATGGAATCTCTACGGAAGATCGGGGTGCGCAAGATAACATGAAAGCACTCAAAAATAAACTTGGTATATCATGGGATAATCAAGAAATTGATTATCAGTATTTTTTAAATCCTTCCCACCTCGGCGGAGTTGGCGATATTGGGAAATCCATTCTTCAAGGGCTTTTTGATTCTGAAACAGTGAAGGACTACGATTTGATTGAGATGCTTCGGGATGCCAGCGAAAAAGTCGCCACCCAAAAGTTGCTTCTCGTTGCCCATTCCCAGGGCAATTTTTATGCCAATAGTTTTTATGATACGGTCGCGGGACAGGATGGCGGCGCGCCTGCTGAATCAATCGGAGTATATAGCGTTGCCACGCCATCGGGCCGTGTGGCGGGAGAAGGTAAGTGGCTTACTTCTGATACTGATAAGGTTATTGCTGGGGTCGTGGGGCGCATTCCTTTTAGAAAAATTATGGAACCGAATACGCACATTGAACTCCAAAGCGGCGACGATTTTTGGGGTCATAATTTCTCCGGCATCTATTTGAATTATCAAGGCGATAAAATCATTTCTGACATTAAATCTTCGCTTGACCAGCTAAAGACGAATGATATCCAAGACGCCCAAAAACCCTGTCTTGCTCCGCCGGAACTTTCTCTAACGCACGGAATACAAGGGAAAGCGTTTGCTGCCACGGATAAAGCGTTTCTTGCTGTTTTTAAGTTGCCCGAAGTCATCGGACAATACGTGGAAAGGGTGGCCGTTGGCGCCGTTTCCGCGGGCATTAACGCAATCAAAGTCGGAGTTGGGAAAGTCGTTGAAATCGCTCAAACAATCAAGGAAACTTTTTCCGAGGTTTTCAGAAAAAATGAATTTCAGTTAGCGCAAATAACGGATTTGCCTCAAGAAGCGCGGGCAAATCAATCAGAAGAGGCGTTTCAACAATTAAATTCCAGGCAATGTTCTTTTGACACTTCCCAGTTACCGTCGCGTTCAAAAGTGATTATCAACGAAATCGCCTGGATGGGCGGCTTAAACAGCGCCAATGACGAATGGATAGAATTGAAAAATATTTCTAATAACTCTCTTGACGTTTCCGGTTATCAACTTATTGACCGGGACGAAAAAATAAAAATTGTTTTTGAAAAAGGCTCCGTAATTCCCGCTAACGGATTTTATCTTTTGGAACGGACGGATGACGCGGCTGTTCTCGAAGCCAAAGCCGATGTCGTTTATAACGGCATTCTTTCTAATTCCAATGACGGGATCCGGCTTTTTAATGGCGAATGCGATTTGGTTGACGAAGCACTGGCTTCACCCGATTGGCCGGCCGGCGATAACGCCGCTAAAAAAACAATGGAGCGGAATTTAAGCGGTTTTAGTTGGCATACTTCAAGCGGTGTTGGCGGCACGCCGAAAAAAGAAAACTCCCAAGCGGTTCTTGCCAAAATACAAGAAGCGGCGGCGACTATTTCAGAAGAAACGGAAGAAAATGGAGAAATTTTTCCGCGAACCGATGGACAATTAGAACAACAAAAATTAATCCAACAAGCAACTATCGGTTTGCAACAAACAGCGAATTTTGGGCAATGCGGTTTTTCCGCCAATCAATCGCCGTCGCGTTCAAAAGCGATTATCAACGAAGTCGCCTGGATGGGCGGAGCAAACAGCGCCAACGAATGGATTGAATTGAAAAATATCTCCGGCGCCGAAGTTGATATCGGCGGCTGGCAACTGGTTGATAAAGATGAACAAATAAAAATTATTTTTCCCAGCGGTTCCAAAATTACTGGCGACGGTTTTTATCTTTCGGAGCGCAATGAAGACGCCGTCTCCAATATCAAAGCCGATGTTTTATACAGCGGCAATTTAAGAAACAGCGACGAGGGTTTGCGGCTTTTTGACAATAATTGCGGTTTGATTGACGAAGTTTTGGCTAACCCCGGCTGGCCGGCGGGCGATAACATTCAGAAACGAACAATGGAGCGTTCATCGGATTTGTCTTGGCATAATTATAACGGCCTTGCCCAAAATAATATTCTGGGCACGCCGAAAGCGGAAAATTCGGCGCCGACGGTTATTTCTTCCGGCGGCGGAGGCGGCGGAGGAAATAGGGGAAGCGGCAGTTCGGTTTCGGTTCCAACCGATAGCCCGGCGACAACCCCCGTAAAAATTTTAATTTCAGAAATTAAAATTACCGGCGGTCCCGGTAAAACCGAAAATGATTTTATTGAACTATATAATTTCAATAATTATCAAATCAATCTCAATGGCTACCGGTTAGTTAAAAGAACCAAAACCGGCACTACTGACACAAGCATTAAATCTTGGACAACCGATATTTATGTTCCGGCAAACGGCTATTATTTATGGGCGAATAGCGGTTACGCGGATATTTCCGCGACGCCTGACGCGATCACCACAGCCACTATCAGCGATGATAATGGCGTGGCTATTCGTTTCGGAGCCGCGGACACCGGCGCCATAATTGACAGCGCTGGTTGGGGCGGAGCTCAAAATGCTTTTGTTGAAGGCTCGGTTTTTTTAACTAACCCCGGCGCCAATCAAAGTATTCAAAGAAAATTTCAAAATAACACTTTTATTGATAATGGTGATAACGCCAATGATTTCGAAATTCAATCATGCCCAAGCCCGAAAGCGCAAACTTGCCAGCAAGCCAATCAAGCGCCGAAGGCTTTTTTTGTTTATGCGCCTTTGAACCCAATAGTCGGTGAAACAATTATTTTTAACGCCGCTTCATCAACCGATGATGGCCAAATTATTTCTTATCAATGGAATTTTGGAGACAATTCAACTTCAACAATTTCCATCGCCACTACTACTCATATTTATTCTCAAGCCGGCGATTATCAGGTTGATTTAATTGTTTTTGATAATCAGAATACTTCTTCAACAGCTATTTCAACCGCTATTTCCATTAACGTTTCTGGCGCCGATCACGTTGTTATTAGCGAAATTCAAGCGGGAACTGCTGGTAATACCGATAACGAATTTATTGAACTTTATAATCCGACCAAGCAAACTATAGGTCTTAACGATTGGTCTCTCAAGAGAAAAATTTCGCAAACAGCCACTTCAACAAAAAATCTTGTTTTAAATTTTAGCGCCACTTCAACTATCGCGTCCAAAGGGTTTTTTTTGATAGCCCATAATGATTACGACGGTTTAGTGGCGCCAGACTTAAGATATTCTAATAATTCAAATCCCTTGGCTTATGACGACGATGTTGTTATTTTACAGGATAATATTGGCTCAACAATTGACGAAGTCGCGTATAACGAGATTCTGGTTGGTAAAAGTTTAGAACGAAAATCTAACGCTACTTCAACGGTTGACTCTATGATAAATTATGATGACAGATTTTTGGGGAATAGTTATGATGCTGATAATCCCGGAGATTTTATTTTAAGGAATATTTCTAATCCTCAGAATTCCCGAAATTTTCCCGAACCGCGCGACGCGCCCAACTCACCGGAAAATTTCATCATTCAATACAGCTCCGGCGCGATGAAATTGATTTTCAGCTGGGATGCGTCTTCGGATTATGGCGGCGCCACTTCCACTTTGACTTACAGGATCACCGACATCAGCGATTCCAGCTCAACTTTGGCGGCGATTGACGCGGCTTTGACGGGGGCGGAAATTGCTATTAATGAACGGGGGCGTTCTTATGTTTTTTCTATCCAGGCCTTTGACAAAGAAGGTCTGGGTTCTCTAAAAAGCGATTCGCAAATTGACATTCCCCCCATTAAACAAACTATTTTAACCCAACAATTAGACGACACTGCCGAAACGGGCTCTGATAGTGCTATCGTCCAAAAATTATCCCTTACCCCAGGCGAATTTCAAGGGTCTTTTAACAGGATTGAGCTTAGAGTATTCAGCGATGACGGCTATAATTACATGCATTCGGTTTGGGTGAAAGAAATCAATCCCGACAACGCTCTTGATTACAATCTTCTTTTTTATACCAATTATGCCGATTTCGGTCCGCCGAACCAATGGAATGCCATGGTTTATGATGTCGGCAACATAACAACCAAAAGTGATAAAATTTATGAATTTGCCATCAGGGGACGATATGGCGGTTTTGGCGGTCCAGGGTCGCAGTCAAATTTAAAAGTAAAAGGTTCATCTAATCCGGACAGCTACCCTTACGGCAATGCGGATGGAATGGCGGATTTATACTTTAAAATTTATTTAGAAGAATGATTATTATCCTTCATAACATCCGCAGTTTACATACCAGGTAGTAGAAACTCGATTTTAAAATTTTTGTCGCCTTTGGCGACTAATCGAGTTTTCACTACCTGGCATAATGTCGGTTCAATTTATAAATATAAAATGATTGTGATTCTTCATAATATTAGAAGTTTATACAATGTTGGTAGTATTTTTAGAACCGCGGACGCGGCTGGGATAGAAAAAATTTATCTTTGCGGTTTTACGCCGACGCCGATTGACCAATTCGGAAAATATCGGCCGCAATTAGCCAAGATTTCTTTAGGCGCGGAAAAATACGTGGCTTGGGAGAAGGTTGACTCAACCGCCAAATTGATTGACAAGTTAAAAGGGGAGGGCTATAAAATTTTCAGTGTTGAACAAAGCAAAAAATCCATACCTTATTATTCACTAAAAGCCAAAAGCTATAAATCAAAAACTATCGCTTTAGTTTTGGGAAACGAAATCAAGGGGTTGCCATTGGCGATTTTGAAACGCAGTGATAAAATTTTGGAAATTCCGATGAAAGGCCGAAAAGAATCGTTAAATGTGGCCGTGGCTTTTGGAATAATCGCTTTTCACCTAATCAGCCAATGATTAAATATCTGATAATTTTTTTAACGGTATTGATTGTTATTACGGCGGTTAGCTTGGTTTTTTTGGCAAAAAAGAAACCGAATTACGAAATCGCGAGAATTGGAATCAACGGAAAAATTTTTGAAGCGGAAATCGCCGACACGGCGCTAAAAAGAGCCAAAGGCCTTTCCGGCCGGAAAACGCTTGAAGAAAATAAAGCCATGCTTTTTATTTTTGCCAGGTCAAGCCGGTATAGCTTCTGGATGGTTGGCATGAATTTGCCGCTGGATATTGTTTGGATAAGCGGAAATAAAATTGTTGATATTTCAAAAAACGTTCCGTCGCCAAAAATCGGCGAGTCGCCCGCCGCTCGTTCGCCTTCCATGGCGGTTGATAAGGTTTTGGAGGTTCCGGCCGGTTCGGCTGAAAAATTCAATATCAAAATCGGCGATGAGGTAAAAATTTGACAAATCGGCGGATATTCGTTATTTTTATCTTTATTCAATAAAACGCGTGTTCTTTTAAAACCAATAAAGAAAAAAAAGGGGGGGGGGAAAATGAACAAGATTGATGGAGACGAAACCATTGGCAGATATCTTAGGGCGATCGGGAGCATACCGTTATTGACCCAGGAAGAAACACTGGAGCTTGTCGCGAGAATAAAAAAAGGCGATAAAGAAGCCAAGGAGAAATTAATCAGGTCCAATTTAAAATTAGTGGTGCATATTGCTAAAAAATATGTCAGCCGTTCGGGTTTGGCATTTGAGGATTTGATTCAGGCAGGCAATTACGGTTTATTGAAAGCGGTTGGCAGAAAAGGATTTAACAGCAAAAAAGGTTGCCGATTTTCCAGTTACGCCGGACAAGCGATTGAAAACACCATTGCCAGGGCCATTTTTGATTGTTCAAAAACCGTTAGGGTCCCTGATTATATTCAAACAAGAATCCAAAAGATTTTCCGAGCGGAAAATTGTCTTTGGCAAAAAAACGGAAGCCAAACTTACTTTCCGGATTTGATTAGCGAAGTAAGCAAAGACGCGGGATTAACGAAAAGAGAGACGAAAAATGCCCTAGGGTATTGTTATAAATTTATTTCGCTTCAGCAGCCGAGGTGGTCTGACGGGAACGACACTTTTGAAGAATTTATAGACGAAGGAGGTAATTTGACAAAATTTTCAAACAATTTTGAATCGAGATTTAATCCTGAAATTTATAGACGGCTGAATCAAGAAGAATTAAAAAAAATTTTTGATGACGCTTTGAAGATACTGCCGCCAAAAGAGAAATTGGTCGTCAGGTCGCATTTCGGATTAAATGGACAGCAAAAACGGACCCTCGCGGAAATAGGCAAGAAACTGGGAGTGTCGCGGGAATATGTTCGTCAAATCAAGGAAAAGGCGTTGAAAAAATTGAGAAAATGCCCCCAAATAAGATATTTAGCAAAGCAGTAAATAAATTGGACGACTTGGTTATCTTTCAAAAGATAATCAGGGCGTCCTTTTTTATTTTCAGTTTTTGACTGTTATATGGTCGCGGATAATATTTTTGCCGGCTATCAAGAGAGGCTCTTTCAATAAATATAAAAGACCAAAATAAACGAAGATTGACAATGAAAGATTGACGAAGAAGTTGATTTTCAAGACATTCAAACCCCAGGCGAAAAGGGTCATCAAAAGAGCGGCGGCGATTATCTTAGGCAAATGACGGAGGGTGTAAAAATTGTTGATTTTTTTCATTTTTTGCCAGCTGAAGCCGTTGCTGATAATTTGGGTGAAAACAGTTGAAATGGCCGCTCCGCCGATTCCCCAAATCGGAATCAAAAGAAAATTAAAAAAAATATTGCCTAAAGCGCCGAGAAAAAAATAACCGATTAAACTTTTTTGTTTGTCGTAGCAAAAAATAGCGTTGCCGAGCAAACTGCCGGGAAAAACCAAGAAGACAGTTAGGAGAAGGATTTGAAAAACGGGAATGGCCGGCAGATATTCATTTCCGAAAATAATTCTGATGAAATCGTGGCTCAACACGAGGCCGCCGGCTACCAGCGGCACGCCAACCAGGAAAACGACGGTCATCGCTTTTTCAAAAACCAATCTGAATTTTTCATTGTTTTCATTAGCCAAGCGGCTTAAAATCGGGAAAAAACTGCCGGCTAAAAGGGTCGGGAAAATCCAAAAAAGCTGGACTGGTTTGTAAGCGGCGGCGTAAAATCCCAAGTCCTGGGCCGGCCGGTACCAGCCGAGCATTATCATGTCGGTGTTTATCATTAAACCGCCCAATAAGCCGAATAAAGCAAACGGCCAGGCCGAAGCAAGAATGGGAGAAATTAATTCTTTTTTGAAATGAGTAAAAATTTTGCTGAATTGGTCTTTGAGCGCCCAGATAACGGCGGCTAAACCAAAACCGCTGCCAAGAGTGTAGCCGATGGTGAATGAACGGCTGGTGGCCGAAACAGAAAGCGCCAGAAAACCCAGAACGACAATCGCGACATTGGTGATTATTTTAATTGCCGCTTCCACCTGCATTTTTTCCAAAGCCCGGATAAAGGCAAAGGCAAAATCCCGCAAGCTGTCAAAGGCGAGCAAGACGGCGACAACCGGCAACAGGGGAATAACGTCTTTGATTTTGGTGAAAAACGGGGCGAGGAAAATAACCGAGGCGATGCTTAAAATCAGCAAGCAAATTTTGATAAAAAAAGCGGTGGAAAAGTATTGGGTTTTTGATTCGGGATTTTTTGACGCTTCCCGAGTGAGAATACTGCCGACTCCGATATCCGAGAAAATAGTGAAAAGGCCGGCTAAATTGAGGGCGTAAGAAAAAACGCCGTAATTGGCCGCTCCGACAAGGCGGGCGGCGTAAATAATAACAACGGCCCTGATTAGCCGGCTGGCTATTTCCCCGAAATTCAGCCAGAAAGCGTTTTTGAGCGCCGTCTGATGAAGAGACTGGTTTTCAAAAAGAAATTTTTTGATTCGGTTAAGCATTGAGTCTCTTTATATAATACAATATGTTAAAATAATAAATATGACTATGCCTTTTTTCGCCGTTAAAAAATCTTTTCCCAAGATTCTTTTTGTGGCTTCGGAAGCCGCTCCTTTTGTCAAAGCCGGCGGTCTCGGCGAAGTAATGTTTTCTTTGCCGCGCGCTTTAAGAGAATTGGGTTATGATGTCCGAATGATGATTCCTCGTTACGCCAGCCTTGACCAGGAAAAATATAAATTGAGAATGGCTTACGAAGGGTTGAAAGTGCCAACCGACGCCGAAGAAGAAGGCCAACCCCGGCACCTTATTTGCAACGTCAAAAAATTTGAATCTCCGTCAGGCGACCATCGGGCTCCGGTGACGGCTTATTTTTTGGAAAACGAAGAATACTACGAAAAGCGGGCGAATATTTACGGCTATGGCGATGACGCGGTTCGTTGGGCTTTGCTTTCTCGAGGAGTTTTGGAATTTTTGCGGGTTAATAAAGACTGGCGGCCGGATGTGATTGTCGCTTCCGATTGGCAGACCGGTTTTCTGGTCAGTTATCTGCATCAAAATTACAAAGATGACCCTAAATTAAATTCCATCGCCACTGTCTTTTCCATTCATAATTTACATTATCAGGGAATGTTTGACCATCGATTTATCACCGAAATGGATTTTGACGATGGCCATTCCTTGATGCCGTCTTTGTTTAATCCCCGGCTTTTGAAAATTAACGCGATGCGGCGGGGCATTAAATACGCCGACATTATCAATACCGTCTCCTCAAATTATTCCAAGGAAATAATGACGGCGGATTACGGAGAGCTTTTGGATGATTTGTTGCGGGAACGGCGCTCGCGGATTTATGGCGTTTTAAACGGCATTGATTATAAAACAATGAATCCGGAAACCGACCCGCATCTGGTTAAAAATTATAACGTCAAAAATTTGGAAAAACGGCTTGCCAATAAAACGGAGCTTCAGGAACGATTTAATTTACCGGTTAAAAATGACGTTTTTGTTGTCGGTGTTATTTCCCGCCTTGACGAGCAAAAAGGATTTGACTTGTTATTCCCGGTCATTGAGCCTTTATTAAAACAATTAGGTTTCCAATTAGTGATTTTGGGCTCCGGCGACGGCCGTTATATGAGTTTTTTTCAAAAGCTGGGAGAAAGTTTTCCGGAGCAGGTGGCCAGCCATCTCATTTTTGATGAAGTCTTGCCTCATTTGATTTTATCAGGAGCTGATGCCGTTTTAATTCCTTCCAGATTTGAACCGGCCGGTTTAGTCCAAATGGAAGCGATGCGTTACGGGGCTGTTCCGATTGTCAGAAAAACCGGCGGCCTGGCCGATACGGTTGAAGATTATAATCCCCGCAGCAATTCCGGAACCGGTTTTGTTTTTAAAGAGTTTGATTCTTTGGCGATGGCGACAGCTATCACCCGGGCGTTTGAAAATTATCGCCACCGTTTAACCTGGCAGGGGATAGAGAAACGGGCGATGGAAAAAGATTTTTCCTGGGAAAAATCGGCCCAGAAATACCTTGATTTGTTTTTTAGGGCCGTGGATTTGAGAAGAAAAGAGCTTGAGCGTTAGAATTTGGAATTTTTAACAAAATGTATTGGGCTAATTTTTTACACATTTATCAGCCGCCGACTCAAAAACCGATTTGGATTAAAAGAATCGCCGATGAATCCTACCGGAAAATCATGGCCGAGTTAAAAAGAGCGCCTCAAGTAAAAATCACTTTGAACATAAACGGCATTTTATGCGAACTGCTGGAAAAAAATAACTGTCAGGATGTTATTGCCGACATCAAATTTTTAGCCGACAGGGGGCAAATTGAATTGACCGGTAGCGCCAAGTACCACGCTTTTTTGCCGAAACTGCCGTCGCCCGAAATTGTCAGACAGATAAAGCTAAACGAGGAAACTCTAAAAAAATATTTCGGTTCC
>MFKM01000011.1 GCA_001779575.1 Candidatus Jorgensenbacteria bacterium RIFCSPLOWO2_12_FULL_42_11 | reverse complement strand
TGTTCCGCCAGTCCTTTTTTGGATTTGCCTCCCGAATTTCGGCAATTTTTTGACGATCAGTTCCAATTTTCTCAACCCTGCCAAAAAGGGACCCAGCGCAAAGAAATCGGCGGCGGCAGCGGATTTATTATTGCCAAAGACGGATTGATTGTCACCAATAAACACGTGGTTTCCGATGTAGCGGCTTCTTACACGGTTTTAACTAATGACGGGAAAAAATATGACGCGGAAATTTTAGCTCGCCATCCTTCTCTAGACATAGCTGTGCTCAAAATCAAACCATTGACCGATAGTTTGTCGGTTTTAATTTTGGGCGATTCCGGCGGTATTAAGCTGGGCCAGACTGCCATTGCCATCGGCAATGCTTTGGGAGAATTCAGAAATACGGTTTCGGTTGGAACAATTTCTGGTTTGGCCCGGACGGTGACCGCTCAAGGCGGAGACACGGTTGAAACTATTGAAGGCGTGATTCAAACCGATGCCGCCATTAATCAGGGCAATTCCGGAGGCCCGCTTTTAAATCTCAAAGGAGAAGTTATCGGCATCAACACCGCCATGGTGGTAGGCGCTCAAAATATCGGTTTTGCTTTGCCCATCAACCAGGTCAAAAAAGCCATTGAGTCGGTCAAGAATACGGGGAGAATCAGTGTCCCGTATTTGGGCGTCCGTTATCTAAAAATTACTCCGGATTTGGCGCAAAAAGAAAAATTGCCGGTTGAAAACGGCGTTTTGATAAGGGGCAGTGAAGATGGCCCGGCCATCACTTCCGATTCGCCGGCTAAAAAAGCCGGCCTTCAGGCCGAAGATGTCATTACGGAATTAAACGGCGAAAAACTTAATCAAGATAATTCTTTGGCTTATTTAATCCAGAAATACAGCATCGGCGATAAAGTGACCTTAAAGATTTTAAGAAATGGCCAGGAAATGATTTTGCGGGCGACGCTTGAAGAAAAACCAAAAGATTTATAATGAAATTATAAATCTTTAATTTAGAATTAAGAATGCAGAATTAAGAATTAAATTATCAGAATTCTGAATTTATAATTCTGATTTCTTAATTAGCGAGCAAAACGAGCTTAGAATGCAGAATTAAGAATTATGGAAAAAGAAATTTACAGGAGATGTTGCGATTTTGCTATTAAGGTAATAAAATTTGCAAGAAAAATTAATTTAGATTTATCATCTAAAATAATATTAGATCAACTAATTAGGTCGGTAACATCAATTGGCGCCAATCTCGCCGAGGGAAGCGCAGCCGTTTCCAAAAAAGAGTTTGTTAATTACGTAGGAATCGCTAGAAAATCAGCCGTAGAAACTAATCATTGGCTAAAAATTTTGTCCCAACTTATAGACAATGAAGAAATTAAAAAATTTATTGACGAAAGTCAACAGATTGTTAATATTCTATCAAAGATAGTTATTAATAGTAAAAAACGCTAATTCTGAATTCTAAAAGCTTCGCTTTAATTTAAAATTAAGAATGCAGAATGCAGAATTTTAATTCTGAATTTATAATTCTAAATTCTGCATTAGCGAGCAAAGCGAGCTCTTAATTCTGAATTAGCGAAATAAATTTTCGCTATGAACGGTTTCCATCGTTTCACAATCAAAGCCCAAGAGGCGTTGCAGAACGCCCAGGATTTAGCCAGCCGTTACAATCACGGAGAACTTAAGGCGCTTCATCTTTTAGCCAGTTTAATAAATGAAGAGCAGAGCTTGGTGAGGCCGATGCTGATTCGGGCCAATATTAATTTGACGGTTCTGGAAAAAAGTTTGGAAGAAAAATTGGCCCGCCTGCCTAAAATTTTTAGCGGCTCCAATGTCGGCCAGCTTTATCTTTCACAGGAATCAATGCGGATTTTGGACCGGGCCGGCGAAATTGCCCGCCAGCAGAAAGATGAATTTATTTCTTGCGAGCATTTGCTTTTGGCTATTTTGGATATTCCTTCGGTCGCCCAGTCCTTATTAAACGAATTTGGCGTCCGTCGGGAAACCCTTTTAAGGGTTTTGGCCCAGCTTCGCGGTTCGGTTAGGATCACCGATGAAGTTCCGGAAAGCAAGTTTCAGGTTTTGGAAAAATACGCCGTTAATTTGACCGAACAAGCCCGTCAGGGAAAACTGGATCCGGTTATCGGCCGGGAGGAAGAACTGCGCCGGTTGATTCAAATCCTTTCCCGCCGCAAAAAAAACAATCCGGTGCTCATCGGCGAACCCGGGGTGGGCAAAACCGCGGTTATTGAAGGATTGGCCCAGCAGATTATCAAAGGCGAAGTCCCCGAAGGTCTCAAAAACAAGGAAATTATCATGCTGGATCTGGGGTCTTTAATTGCCGGCACCAAGTTTCGCGGTGAATTTGAAGACCGGCTTAAGGCTTTCGTTCAGGAAATCAAAAATTACGCCGGTCGCTATCTTCTTTTTATTGACGAAATCCACATGATTGTCGGCGCCGGCGCCGCCGAAGGGACGGTGGACGCTTCCAATCTTCTAAAGCCGTCTTTGGCTCGGGGCGAGCTTCACGCTATCGGAGCGACCACCACGAGGGAATATCAAAAATATATTGAACGGGATGCCGCCTTGGAGCGCCGCTTTCAGCCGGTAATGGTTGAAGAGCCGAGTCTTGAGGACAGCATCGCCATTCTTCGCGGGATTAAAGAGAAATACGAAATCCATCACGGAATTAAAATCAGCGATGAAACCATTGCCGCGGCCGTTAATCTTTCGGCCCGTTATATTACCGACCGTTTTTTGCCGGATAAAGCCATTGATTTGATTGATGAAGCGGCGGCGGCTCGTCACATGGAGAGCGATAGTTTGCCGGTTGAAATTGATCGGCTGCGCCGCGACATTACTCGTTTGGAAATTGAAAAAAAATCAGTCAAGCCCGCTCGCCAAGAAATCATCGCCAAAGAATTAAAAAAACTTCAGGCTGAAAACGACGAACTCTCCGGCCGCTGGCAGGCGGAAAAAATTAATTTAGGGAATTTTCATAATCTTCAACGCCGGATTGACGAATTGGAACATTTGGCGGGTTTGGCCGAAAGAGAGGGTAATTTGGAAAGAGTGGCCCAGATTCGTTACGGCGAATTGCCGGCGGCCCAAAAAGAATATCAGGCTTTTGAAAAAAATTATTTTTCCCAAAAAAATCAAAAAAGATTTATCAGGGAATATGTCGGCGCCGAGGATGTGGCCTCCGTGGTCTCGCGTTGGACCGGCATCCCGGTCAGTAGAATGCTGGAGTCGGAAATGGCCAAATTTTCCCGAATTGAAGAAGTGCTTTCCCAAAGAGTGGTTGGCCAAGCCGAAGCCATTGGGGCGGTTAGCCGATCTTTGCGTCGGGCTCGCGCCGGTTTAGCCGATGAATATAAGCCTCTGGGTTCTTTTATGTTTCTTGGTTCAACTGGAGTCGGGAAAACCGAACTCGCCCGGACTTTAGCCGAATTTATGTTTAACGATGAAAAAGCGATGATTCGGATTGATATGTCTGAATACATGGAACGGCATTCGGTCAGCCGCCTGATCGGTTCGCCGCCGGGTTATGTCGGTCATGAAGAAGGCGGCCAATTGACTGAAACCGTCCGCCACCGGCCCTATAGCTTGATTCTTTTTGACGAAATTGAAAAAGCCAATCCCGAGGTTTTCAATATCTTGCTTCAGATTTTGGACAATGGCCGCTTGACCGACGGCAAAGGGAAAATTGTTAATTTCAAAAACTGCGTTATTATTCTGACTTCCAACGTGGGCGGCGAATATTTCCGCCAGATGTCTTATCTTGGTTTTAGCGTGAACGAAGACGAAAAAAATTTACAGTTTCAGGAAGAAAATTTTCGGGATAAGGTTCGGGAATCATTGCGTCAGACTTTCAAACCGGAATTTCTTAACCGGTTAGACGAAGTTATTATTTTTAATTCCCTCCGGAACAAAGACATCGCCAAAATCGTTGACATTCAGCTGGAGCAAGTCAAGGAAAAATTGGCCGAACGCCAGATTAAATTAACCGTTGACCCCTCTCTTAAAAAGTATCTGATTGACAACGGGTTTGAGCCGGAATATGGCGCTCGGCCAATCAAGCGTTTGATCCAAAAAGTCATTTTGGATAATTTGGCCGATAAAATCATTAAAGGCGACGTCAAAAATGGTCAAAAAATTAAGCTTTCTTTTCGCCAGCAAGCCGTGGAGGTCGTTGCTTCCTAAGGTTTCGCTTTTTGCCCTCGGCTTATTCGGGGTTTATTTTTTTAATTTTTCCTTTCCCGTTCTTTCCGTTTTTTCTCTTTTAATTGCCTGGTTTTATTTTTCTCAATTGCCGGAACGGGCTCATTTCCGGATTTCGTTTTTGGCTTTAACGCTGACGGCGTTTTTGACGCTTCGTTTTTCCGAAGGCGGTTTTTATCCGGCGTTTCTGGCTTGCCTGGGCTTTGGTTTTTTATTTTATCTGTTATTGGGGCTTCCCGCTCTTATTTTCAAGAATCGCCAGTCGGTTTATCTTCTTTTAAACACCGGTCTTTTTTTGGCTATGTTTTTGCTTTTCTTTAGCGCCGATAAATCAAAACATTTTTTAACGATTAATTTTTTGCTTTTTTCGATTGTTTTTTTTCTCTTTAGGGAATGTTTTGGTTTTTTGCGGTCGGCCGTCCATGATTCATCATTCGTTGTCCACAATCCGCGATTTCTTTCCCTGGTTTTCGCTTTTTTGAGCTTGGAATTATTTTGGGTCATCAGTCTTCTGCCTATCGGTTTTATTAACTTAGCCGTTCTGGAGACTCTTTTCGTTTTTTTAACGCGCGATTTTGCCTTGGCTTATTTTTCCGGCCGCTTCAACCGGCAATTTTTCGTTTACCATCTTCTGATTTTTATTATTTTAGTTATTTTTATTTTCGCTAATTCAAAGTGGGGCATTTGATTATGATTTGTAGTATAATTATAAAATAAAATGTCCAAAGATTTTTTTTCAACCAAGAAACCCCGACAATCATTTTCCGATATTATTCCGATTTCCAAACAAAAAAATCGGAAGCTGGAAGGTGACCAAGCGATAAAAAAATCGGAAGAAAAAGCGAGTATTGAGATTAAAGAAGAATATATCGCGGTAGCTGAAAATTTTCAGCCGGTTCAAGGGATTTCGGGCCAGAGACCCCGCCTGTCGGCAGGCAGAATTCCCCGGTGGCCTTTTGTTTCTTTTTTCTTGATCGCTGTTTTGGCGGGCCTGGTTTATCTGGGCTGGAAGGTTCTGCCGCGAGCGGAAATTAAAATTTCTCTCAAAAAAAATCCGATAGTTTTTAATGAAAATGTTGAAGTCGGCAAAAATTTCAATCTTAATCAGAATTATTCAAGTTCAACGTTAATCAAGTTGCCGGCGGAGTTATTCACCGAAAATCGTAATTTATCATTGAGTTTCCCGGCTAGCGGCAAAGAAAAAATAGAAAACAAGGCCCAGGGCAAAATTGTCGTTTATAACAGTTACAGTTCCGACCCCCAGGTTTTGGTGGTCAATACCCGTTTCGCGACTTCGGATAACAAAATTTTTCATTTGAAAAAATCCGTTACCGTTCCCGGCGCCAAAATTCAGGAAGGCAAAATAATTTCTTCTCTTCTGGAGGTTGACGTTATCGCCGACGAGGCGGGAGCCGAATACAATATCGGGCCGGTAGCCAAATTCACTATCCCCGGGTTTAAGGGCTCCCCGAAATACGAGGGCTTTTACGCCAAGTCGGACCAGCCGATGGCCGGCGGTTTTGTCGGAGAAAAAGCCGTGCCGACGGAAAAAGACATTAAAGACGCCGAAGCCAAAATCAATCAAAACTTGGAAGATATTTTGAAAATGGCCATTTTCCCCCAGCTTCCCAAAGAATTTAAAATTATTGACGGTTCTTCAAAGTTTGAAATCGTCAATAAAGAAATCAACAAAGAAGCGGACAAAGAAAACAATTTCAGCATTTTCGCCGAGGCCAAAATGAAACTGATTGCTTTTCGGGAAAAAGATTTAAGAGATGCTTTAATCGCCAAAGCATTATTCCGGTTGCCCGAAGGGGACTATGAAACCGTGAAATTTGACGTTGAATACGGGGCTTCCCGTTCCGATTTTGACAAAGGCGAGATGTCGTTTCCGGCCAAAGGCCAGCTAATTTTTCAGAGCAAAATTGACACCGACCTTTTTCGCCGACAGGTTCCGGGCAAAAGCGAAATTGAACTTAAAACTCTGTTTTTTGCTCTGCCGGGTTTGGAAAAGGCCCAGATTCGTTTTTGGCCGATTTATGTCAAAAAAGCGCCAAAAGACATTAATAAGGTAAAGATTACGATAGAGTAAATAATATAACATGAGAAAAAATTCCGGCTTCACCCTCATTGAACTCCTGATTTATCTCGCCATCTTCGCCATCGCCGCCGGCCTGCTTTCCGGCATCCTCGCCGTTTTCGTCCGGGTCCAAAGCCAGGAAGCCGCCGGCGCCGAGCTCACCCAGCAGTTGTCTTTTGTTCAATCCACTGTTCAGCGATTGGTCAGAGAGGCGGTTAACATTGAAAATCCGGCCGGAACGGCCTCAAGCAGCTTAATCTTGAGAATGACTTCCCCCGCTCTGGACCCCACGGTTATTTCTTCCGACAGCAACGCTATCTATCTCCGGCAAGGTACTGGCGCCGTCAACCCCTTGACTTCAAATCGAGTCAGGGTGTCCCAGTTTGAAGTGGTTAAGTACGAAAACCCCGGCGCCCACGCCGTTGTTCAACTGGACTTTTCTCTGACCTACAACAGCCAGCGGGTTTATCAGCAGATTACCCGCGGTCTCAAAACATCCATCGGCCGCGTGACCGCCGCCACCTTTGATGACAGTCTTTTGCCGAATACCGCTTCCAATTCATTCACTATCGGTAATCCAACTTACCCCTGGAGATCCCTTACTCTTTCCAACCTGCTGAACCTTGGTCAACTGACCGCCGACCCCCAGTCTGGCCAACAGAACGGTTCCATTTATTACAACAGCGTGGACAACGCCTTTCGGGGCTACAAGAACCTCGCCTGGGCGGATCTCGGCGTGGGCTGGTCCGCTTCCGGAAACGATATCTACAACACCAACTTGGGGAATGTGGGCATCGGGACGGCCAGCCCTGCGGCAAAGCTGCACATCGACCAGGCCGATGCGACGCAAGACGCGGAGAGGACAGCCTTGTCCATCTACCGCAACGGGCTTGGGTTCGGAACGTACAGCTTGGTGACCAACTACTTTTCGAACGACTACCTGGCGATCAAGACGGGAAGCGGGGATTATGCTTTGGCCATCAAGAATGCCAATGGCAACGTCGGCATCGGGACGACGAGCCCGGGTTCTACCGCAGGCGTCACTAAAGTGTTGGAGATTGCAAATAATGCTAATGTAGGTCTTG
>MFKM01000010.1:2313-10235 GCA_001779575.1 Candidatus Jorgensenbacteria bacterium RIFCSPLOWO2_12_FULL_42_11 | reverse complement strand
CCTCGTCAATTTTTTGATTCCTTAAATAAACCCTTTCTACTTTTAAAGATTTCGTCAAAATATCATAGAAATAATCCTTAGTGACAAAACCCTGCGAAATCAGAAGGTCTATCAGATTTTGTTTTTTGCTTTCGGCTTCTAAAATCAACCGATCAAATTCCTCGGGCTTGATTAGGCCTTCGTCAATTATAAGTTTCTTTAATTTTGAAACGGGGAGAGAAAGCATGTTTTAAAAAATTTAATATCTTAATTATAACAGATTGTTTTGATTATTAAACCAAATCCCGTCCCTTCAAAAGGGGCGGGATTTAGTTAAGACAAAATTCCCAACAAAAACAAATCTTTCAAACGGGAAAACTTAAAGAGATACATCGGTGCCTATTTCGTAATAGCAGGTCGTGTCCGTAACTACCGGAGGATATTGAGCGCAGGTATTTCTGATGCCTCCATCGGCGGTCATCATAGGTCCGTATTTAGCGCTTTCTAATCGGCCAGCCAATTTAAAGGTTAAAGCGGCGGCTCCTTTATAAGAATAATAAAAAGTAGTGCTATTAGTGGGATCCGTCGGCAAAGCGCTTAACGAAGACCCGCCGCTCGTTCCTCTTAAATCAGTGGACATCCAGCCCGTGCCATCAACAGCCACATCGGGATCAACAGTTGGAGCGGTAGTGAACGGACCAGGGTTGTTACAAGCGGCAATATTGCAGTTTGTAGCCGTTGAGAAACCAGCTGTTGAGGTAGCGGTCGCCAAGTATAAAGCAATGGCGCTCTTGACGCTGCTTAAGTCAGAAATTCTTTGAGAATCTCTGGCCTGGGCCAAAATCTGAGCCGGATTCAAAACCAAAACCACCGTGGTGGCTAAAATCGCCAAGATGGCGATAACGATTAATAATTCAATTAAAGTAAAACCTTTTTTCATTATTTTGATTACAGCAATTACCGTAATTACAGTAATTACCGTGGTATTTTTTCGACCTTTTTTTATTAGTTTAATTATAGCAAACTTCTTTAATCAGGTAATTGAAAACCTGTGGACAACTGCCGATTCTATTTATTTTAAGATTTTTTTGACTTGTCCGATTAGTTCGTCAATGGAAACTTTGGCTTTAACGATATATTCCACCGCGCCCAAGGATCGGCCTCGGTCAATATCATTTTCCTGTCCCAGGTTAGAAATAATAATCACCGGAACGCCGGACAGCTGGGAATCGGCGCGAATCATTCCCAATATCTCAAAACCGGATATTTTAGGCAAAATAATGTCAAGCAAAACCAAATCAAATTTTGATTTTTTGATTATTTCCGCGGCTTCTTGGCCGTCTTTGGCGTGAGAAATAATAAAGCCTTCTTTCCCCAAACGAATTTTCAGAAGATTAGCCAGAAATTGCTCGTCTTCAACCAAAAGAATATTTTTTTGCGAATTCATTTTGTTAAACCCCGCGCTTTATTAAGAATAAGATTATTTAAAAAAATTTTCTGAAATTCTTGGATTTTTCAATTATTTAATCCTGAAAAAGCGCGAGTTTAAATAATTTTTTGGTTGCCCTAATTAATTTTGGATTTATTTTTATTTATTAAATTATCCACCGACAGGTTCCCCTACCGGTGCCTTGTTACGACTTCACCCATGTCACCGAGGTCAGGCTGACTCCGCCGAAGCGGGGCTTTACCTACTCCCGGCTCCCTTGGTGTGACGGGCGGTGAGTACAGGACTCGAGAACGTATTCACCGCGCCATAGCTGATGCGCGATTACTAGCGATTCCGGCTTCATGAGGGCGAGTTGCAGCCCTCAATCCGAATTGAGATCGGTTTTGTTGGGATTGGCTCCATCTTACGATTTGGCAACCCATTATACCGACCATTGTAGCATGAGTGTAGCCCAGGGCATCAAAGGGCCGTGCTGATTTGACGTCATCCCCGCCTTCCTCCGCGTTAAACACGGCAGTCCCTCAAGACACTTATAACTTGAGGCAGGGGTTGCGCTCGTTACCCCACTTAAGGGAACAATTCAAACCACGAGCTGACGGCCATATTGTTCCACTATTACTAGTGGTATGGACTATACCATTACCCTATTAAGGGTACCGGCGTTTTATCCGCCAATTGGCGAATCTGACTGCTACCCAATAACAGCCAAGTCTCTACGGGGTGCAAACACTGATTTTTGTAATCTTACCGAATAGGGATAAATCAGGGAAAGAAATTTATTTGTTTCCAACCTAGAAAAATATAAACAAAAAGTTTTGGCGGTACGATAATTATAGATTTTCATTTTCTGAAAACCCAATGAAAGTACCAGCGCTAAATCGTTTTGTGCTTCCCCTAGACTACCGTAAACAATGCGACAATCGCTATAAAAATCCTTGGCAATAGAGCCGTCTCCATCAAATCTGCCAGCCATATAAGGCAGAATTAAATCTCCATTGATGAATTTTGTCGCATTATCTTTGAATTCCTTGAACCTTCTTAATAAAGGCCGACTATTTACATACAAATGGTAGGCTTTGGTGCGTCTTTTAAATTTATCAGGATGATAAATCATTAATTTTAATCTATCAGCCGAAAAAAATCTCAGGAAAAATTCCCGAAATTTTTCTATCAAATCAGAATCAGTATTGCTAATACCAATACTGCTTGTCCAACAGTATCCATCCGCACACCATAAACCAATTATGTAAGCGTCGTCTTTTGTTTTAAGATTCCAAAAATCAGTGTTCGCACTTCCCACGGTATTGCCCATGCACTCATTTTATCATGAATACATTAGGGTTTCACCGTTATGAGCCGGTTTTGCCTTCAACATACTCATCCGCCAGTTGGCGGATCGAGTTATATCGAAGGGTTGCACTCCAAATTACTTTGGAGCGGGTCGATATTTCAACCATGCAGCACCTGTTCTAACGTCCTTGAGAGACCCCCGGCGTTTCCACCGGAGTTCGTTAGAATTTCAAGCCCTGGTAAGGTTCCTCGTTTGTTATCGAATTAAACCTCATGCTCCACCGCTTGTGCGAGTCCCCGTCTATTCCTTTGAGTTTTAGCCTTGCGGCCGTACTTCCCAGGCGGTTCACTTAACGCGTTAGCTCCGCCACTTCGAGGGTCGATACTCGAAATAGCAAGTGAACATCGTTTACAGCGTGGACTACAAGGGTATCTAATCCTTTTTGCTCCCCACGCTTTCGTGCCTCAGAGTCAGGAATACCCCAGTCATTTGCCTTCGCCTTTGGTGTTCCGTACGATATCAACGGATTTCACCCCTACACCGTACGTTCCAATGACCTCTGGTATCCTCTAGTCTGACCGTTTTAACCGCGCGTTCACTGTTGAGCAGTGAAATTTTACAGTTAACGCGTCAGACCTCCTACGCACTCTTTACGCCCAATAAATCCGGATAACGCTCGGGGTCTACGTATTACCGCTACTGCTGGCACGTAGTTAGTCACCCCTTATTCCTATAGTACCATCAATCCCTCCCCACTTTTGCTAGTGATATTTTTCAAGAATAAAAAAGCTTGTTTCTCACAAACCTGTTGTATTCTGATTGATATCATAAGCAAAAGTGGGGAGGGACTTTTTCCTATAGAAAAGCAGTTTACAATCCGAAGACCTTCATCCTGCACGCGACGTCGCTCCATCAGGCTTTCGCCCATTGTGGAATATTCTCGACTGCTGCCGCCCGTAGGCGTACGCACCATGTCTCAGTTGCGTTGTTGGGGAACAGCCTCTCGGCCCCCCTACCGGTCATAGCCTTGGTAGGCTTTTACCCTACCAACTAGCTGATCGGACCTAAGCCATTCCCGAAGCGACTTGCGTCTTTACTGATAACCGAATTCTGTCTACAAATTTTTGCAAACACAATTCGATTATCAAACTATGGGATATTACCCAATCTTTCGACTGGCTATTTCCCACTTCGGGGTATGTACCAGGGTATTACTAACCCATTCGCCGCTGTCTTTCATCGTCTCTTGCGAAACAATAAAAAACCGCTCGACTTGCATGCCTTATCCACGTCGCCAGCGTTCATCCTGAGCTAGGATCAAACTCTCAAAAAAAATATACTAGGACAACCAAAAAATTATTTAACTAATTTTTATTTTCTGTTTTCAAAGAACCATCAATCTCTTTTCTGTGTTTCATAATAGGGAAATCCAGCCGCTTGTCAAGAAAGAAAAACGATGCTAAGATGGGAGTAATCGCGAGTATACAAATATTAAACGAATACGCTGATTCGCATATTCGTCTTTGGTTCATATTTTATCGGCGATTACTTTTTATGAAAGACATCCATCCAAAATATTATCCCGAAGCTAAAATCAAATGCAGTTGTGGAAAGATTTTCACCGTCGGCGCGACCAAGCCCGAAATCAACGTTGAAATCTGCGGCGCTTGCCATCCTTTTTATACCGGGGAAGAAAAAATGATTGACACGGCGGGAAGAGTGGAAAGATTCAAGACCCGAAAAGCCAAAATCAAACCCAAGGTTAAAAAAGCGGTCAGAAAAAAGAAATAAATCAGACATTTATATGGAACTCAACGTTCAAGCCAGGGATATTTTAGGCAAAAAAGTAAAAACCCTTCGGGAGAAAGGCCTGGTTCCGGCCGAACTTTACGGACACGGAATAAAAAACCTGCATTTAACTCTTTCGGCGAAAGAATTCCAGAAAGTTTATAAAGAAGCCGGCGAAAGCACCATCGTCAACTTGGTAACCGAAGACAAGAAAACCCTGCCGGTTATGATTCACGAGGTAAAAACCGATTCCCTTTCCGGAGAAATATTAAATATTGATTTTTATCAAATAAAACTGACCGAAAAAATCCGCGTTTACATTCCTATTGAATTTATCGGCGAAGCGCCGGCCGTAAAAAATTTCGGCGGTATTTTAATCAAAACTCTTAAAGGAATAGAAGTTGAAGCCCTGCCCCAGGATCTTCCCCACCGCCTCCAAGCCGACTTGGCGTCCCTGAATGAAATAGGAAAAAATATCGCGCTCAAAGACCTGAAAATCGGCGGCAATGTCAAGCTTTTCGTTAATCCCGAAACTATCATCGCTACCGTTGTTGAGGCCAAAGCCGAAGAAGAAGCAGTCGCCGAAGCGGCGCCGGCCGAAGTCACGCCCGAAGAAAACCTCGCGACCTCATCTGAAAACAAAATCCCCGCTGCCAAAGAAAAGTCAGCAAAATAAAATAGATAACTGGGTTTTATTTTATGCGCGATGTCCGAAACAAAAAACCCTCAATTCTCAATCTCTCCTATTATCGCCAATTTCATTTTCCCGTAACCCTGATTCTTAAATCAACTGTTGCTTTGATAGCAATCAGTTTTTTTCTTTTTGCTTTTGTTTACGCTCCGGTTTATAAATTTCCCCCGTTGACTTTCGCGGCTCAAAATACTCAAACCGAAGAGGATAAAAAAAAGTTGGAAATCCAATTGACGGAACTGGAAAAACAAATCACCGATTACGAGAACACCATCGCCCAATATCAAAAACAAGGGCAGTCTCTCAAAAATGAGATTAAAACATTGGAATCTCAAGTCGCCAAGCTCAATCTTCAAATTAAAGCCGTTAATCTAAGTTTGGGAAAACTTAATCAAGAAATTAACGGCGCCCAATTAAAAATCGTTTCATCTGAAAAAAATATCAGCTTCAATAAAGAAGCCCTGTCCCAGGTGCTCCAAGGTCTTTATGAAAACGAAGACAAAAGCCTGATGGAAATTTTTCTGGCCAATCCCAACCTTTCCGATTTTTTCGGAGATCTCAATAATTTGGTATTCGTTCAGGACAACCTCCGGGCCACTTTAAATAAAGTAGTCCAGTTTAGAAACGAACTTGTGGACCAAAAAGAACAGTTAGCCCTGAAAAAGGCCGATACCGAAACACTGAAAGCTTATCAAGCCAGCCAAAAACAAAATATTCAAAAAACCCAAACCCAAAAAAATGAAATACTGAAAGTCACCAAAGGGAAAGAATCGGAATATCAAAAATTGGTGGCCGAAACTAAAAAAACGGCCGCGGAAATCAGAGCTCAAATTTTCCAATTGCTCGGCGGAGGAGAATTGGATTTCGGCAAGGCCTATGAATTGGCTAAATTCGCGGAACAAACCACCGATGTCCGAGCCGCTCTTATTTTAGCTGTTTTAGACAGAGAATCGGCCATGGGCCTTAATGTCGGTCAATGTCTTTACAAAACGGCTATGCACCCCACCCGGGACATCCCCGTATTTTTAAACATTATTAAAGATTTGAATTTAGAAAAAAATCTTGAATCCGGTATAATAAAAGTTTCCTGTCCCAATGCTGACGGAGCTTACGGCGGAGCCATGGGCCCGGCCCAGTTTATTCCTTCAACCTGGGTTCTTTATAAAGACAAAGTGGCCAAAATTACCGGCAACAATCCTCCCAATCCCTGGAACAATACCGACGCTTTTATGGCCACGGCCTTATATTTAAAAGATGCCGGGGCGGCAACTAATGAAAAGATGGCCGCGGCTAAATATTATTGCGGCTCAAGATGGAATCGTTATGTTTGTCTCAATGTTTACGGAAAAAAAGTGATTGAGCAAGCCAAATCTTTCCAAAACGACATTGATGTTCTTGGCGCTCTCTAAAATAATTTTCTCTGCTTTAAATCATGAAAAAAACAGTCATCTTGGTGGTTTTAGACGGTTGGGGGATAGGCAGTCATGACCAGAGCAATCCCATTTACGCCGTCAAACCCCAGAATATCCAAGAAATAAAAAGAAGATTTCCTATCGGCTACCTGCAGGCCTCCGGCATCGCCATCGGCCTGCCTTGGGGGGAAGAAGGCAACAGCGAAGTCGGCCATCTTACTCTGGGAGCCGGGAAAATTCTCCGCCAACACTTTCCCAGAATTTCCCTGGCCATTGAAGACGGCAGTTTTTTTCAAAATCAAATCCTGAAAAACGCCTTCGTTCACGCTCGCAAAAATAATTCCGATCTTCACCTTGTCGGTCTTTTGGGCGCCGGCAACGCCCACTCTTCTTTTGAGCATCTGGCCGCTCTTTTGGAATTGGCCAAGCGGGAAAATTTTGACCGGGTTTATTTCCAGCTTTTCACCGACGGCCGCGACAGTCCGCCGAAATCCGCGCCCGACCTTATTCAAAAATTGGAAAAAGTTATCCAAGAACAAAAACGGGGAGTTTTGGCCAGTCTTTCCGGCCGATTTTACGCCCTAGACCGCGCCAAACATTGGGACCGAACCGAAAAAGCTTACAAAGCGTTAATCGGCGAAGGGAAAAAAATAGCCAACTACCAGGAAATTTTAAACGAAACCTACAGCCAAAACCTTAACGATGCTTTCGTTGAGCCGAGCAATATCGGCTCGCCCCACCCCATTAAAGACGGCGACGCGGTTATCTTTTTTGATTTTCGGGAAGAAAGTCCGCGCCAAATCGTATCCGCTTTCGCCGACCCCGATTTTCCGAATTTTTCGGTCAAGAAATTTTCCAATCTTTACCTGACCACCATGACCGAATACGATGAAAAATTTAAACTGCCCGTAATTTCCCCGTCAGAATCAATCACCGAACCCTTAGGCAAGGTTTTGGCTGACCACAATAAATTGCAAATCCGAATCGCGGAAACCGAGAAATACGCCCACGTGACTTTTTTCTTTAATGGCTATCGCAAAGAACCTTTTCCGAACGAATATCGCGTTCTTGTTCCTTCCCTGAATGTTCCCCGCTACGACCAATTTCCGGAGATGATGGCCAAAACCGTTACCGACCGGGCTGTTAATGCTATCGGCGAAAACATCTACGATTTTATTTTAATAAACTACGCCAATGCCGATATTATGGGACATTCCGGCAACTACGAAGCCGCCATGGAAACTATTAGGGTTATTGACCGAGAAATCAATCGTCTTGTGAAAGCAACGCTGGCCCAGCCCGACGCTGTAA
>MFKM01000010.1:1369-2303 GCA_001779575.1 Candidatus Jorgensenbacteria bacterium RIFCSPLOWO2_12_FULL_42_11 | reverse complement strand
TTCCGACCACGGCAACGTTGAAAGAATGCTTGACCCTCTGACCGGCCTGGTTGAAACCAAACACGACCCCAACCCCGTGCCTTTTTATTTGGTAGGCAAAAAATTTGAACGAATCAAAAGCGAAGCCGAAATTCAAAAAGCGGAAATTAAAAATCTCGGCACTCTGGCCGATGTCGCTCCCACGATTTTGAATTTATTGGGGCTCCCCCAACCGAAAGAAATGAACGGCAGCAATCTTTTGCCGTTTTAACCTAAATCAATTATCATTAAAAAGTCAGATTAATAAATTAGATTAACATGACCATTTTCTTAGCCATAATTTTTCTCGCGTTAATTTTGCTGGTCCACGAGCTGGGGCATTTTTTATTGGCCAAGGTTTGCAAAGTGCCGGTGGAGGAATTCGGCTTTGGTTTTCCGCCGAGAATTTGGGCCAAAAAAATCGGGGGAACGGAATACAGTTTCAACTGGCTGCCCTTGGGCGGTTTTAACAAAATCAACGAAGAAAGTTTCAGCCGCCAGTCCGCTGGCCGCCGCATGCTGATTTTGGCCGGAGGCATTTTCACCAACATTTTGCTGGGCTGTTTTTTTTTCAGCCTGGTTTTTATGCTCGGCAGCCGATCTTTGGTGCTCGTCAGCGATTTAGCTCCTAATTCTCCCGCCGCTTTGGCCGGAATCCAAAAAAATGACGAAATTGTTTCGGTGGGTTCCCGGAAAGAAACCTTGACCGCCCCTTTCTTGGGCCAAGCATTCATAGAATTCGTTAATCGTTATAAAGGAGAAACCCTGACCTTGAAAATGAACCGGGCCGGGAAAATAATAAATTTTCAGGTAGCCAGTCGAGAAAACCCGCCGACTGGCGAAGGGCCATTGGGCGTTGCCATCGTTGACGCCGGAGTTCCGGCCAGGCCTTTTGGCCAAAGCTTGGTTGAGGCCT
>MFKM01000010.1:0-1353 GCA_001779575.1 Candidatus Jorgensenbacteria bacterium RIFCSPLOWO2_12_FULL_42_11 | reverse complement strand
GGTTATCGGTTTGTCTTTTTTAAGCATTTATCGGTTGGCAACGCGGGCTTTCGTGGAACCGGCTGTTCTTAACGCCCTCACCGGACCGGTGGGAGTCGTGGCCTTAGCGGGCCAAGTCGGCAAAATCGGCTTCGCCTACTTTCTCCAGATTATGGCTTTTATTTCTTTGGGCTTCGCCGTCTTCAACGCCCTTCCCCTGCCGGCCCTTGACGGCGGCCATCTGCTTTTCATTCTCATAGAAAAAATCAAAGGGTCGCCGATTTCAGTCCGGATAAGAAATTCAATCAACGCTTTCGGTTTGGGCATTCTTTTGCTTTTAATGGTTTTTGTGACGATTAAGGATATAAAGGGGTTGCTGTAAAATTTTTAATTCTCAATGTTGTTTATGAAAGAAAAAATTAAAATAATAATCCCGACGCTTTTAATCATCGTTTCTATCGGAATACTGGCTTACTTCTGGATTTCCCCGCGTGATAATTTTAAATGTCCGAATGATTACGCGACATTCAATGAATACGCCGATGCCACCGCAAAATGGATACGAGCGGAAATGGATAAGAACCCCGATATTTCGGAAGAAAATCTTTTAGAAATGAGGACGGAAGAACTTGAGACGCATAAATGCGAAAAATCGCGCTGGTTATAGTAGGAATTTCTATCGAGGTTGAACCTCGATAATGCCAAAAATCGCCAAGCAGGCGATTTTTGCTTGCTTTGATTTTGTTGTAGAATAAACACATGTATCAATCAAAATTATTCTTTAAACCCCAGAAAGAATCTCCCAAAGACGAAACCAGCTTGAACGCGCGGCTTTTAATCCGGGCCAATTTTATTGATAAATTAATGGCCGGCGTTTATTCTTTTTTGCCTTTGGGCTGGCGGGTTCATAAAAAAATAGAAAATATCATCCGCGAGGAAATAAACGCTATCGGGGGGCAGGAAGTGTTTTTGCCCGCGCTTCAGCCCAAAACCATCTGGGAGAAATCCGGCCGCTGGGATAAAATGGAGCCGCCGCTTTTCAAGTTCCAAGACCAGCACGAAAAAGACCTGGCGCTTGGCTCCACCCACGAAGAAGTTATCACCGACCTGGTCGGCCGGTTCGTTAATTCTTACCGGGGCTTGCCTCTCTATCTTTATCAAATCCAGAACAAATTTCGCAACGAAATTCGCTCCACTGGCGGTTTGCTCCGGGTCAGGGAATTCTTGATGAAGGATTTGTATTCTTTCCATGCTTCCCAAGAAGACCTTGATTCTTATTATCAGAAAGTAATCGGCGCCTATAAAAAGATTTTCAAGCGCTGCGGTTTTGACACCAAGATAGTTGAAGCGTCGTCAGGGTCAATCGGCGGAGAT
>MFKM01000009.1 GCA_001779575.1 Candidatus Jorgensenbacteria bacterium RIFCSPLOWO2_12_FULL_42_11 | reverse complement strand
AGGCGAAAAGCGGAGCGAACCAGGCCTTTAGTTTCGGCCGCGCTAACGTGAAAGTTTTCGCGCCTTTCAAAGACCGGATAACTTTTGAGAATGTGGCCGGTTTGAAAGAAGCCAAGCAGGAATTGGCGGAAGTTATTGATTTTCTCAAGAATCCCAAAAAATATCTGGAAATCGGCGCTCGGATTCCTCGCGGAATCTTGTTGTTGGGGTTGCCGGGAACGGGCAAAACCTTGATTGCCCGGGCGACGGCCGGCGAAAGCAATGTTCCTTTTTTTCATATGTCCGCTTCCGAATTCGTGGAGATGTTTGTTGGAGTCGGGGCTAGCCGGGCTCGCGATCTCTTTTCTATCGCCAAAAAGAACGCTCCCTGTATTGTTTTTATTGATGAAATTGACGCTGTCGGTCGGGAAAGAGGAGCGGGTTTGGGCGGAGGCCACGACGAAAGGGAGCAAACCCTTAATCAGATATTGGTGGAAATGGATGGTTTTGAGCGGGACACTAACGTCATCGTGCTGGCGGCGACAAATCGCCCGGATATTTTGGACCCCGCTCTTTTGCGGCCCGGTCGTTTTGACCGTCGCGTGATTTTAGATATGCCGGACATCAACGACCGCGAAGCGATTTTGAAAATTCACTGTCGGGGAAAATCTTTGGGTCAAAACATTGATTTAAAACAGGTAGCCATTCGCACTCCCGGTTTTTCCGGAGCCGATTTAGCCAATCTGGTTAACGAAGCCGCTATTTTAGCCGCCCGCCAGAATAAACATTCCGTCAGTCAGGAAGATTTATTTAATTCCATTGAAAAAGTTATTCTCGGACCGGAACGCCGGGGCCGGGCGATTTCCCAAAAAGAAAAAGAATTAATCGCTTATCATGAAGCCGGCCACGCTTTGGTGGCGGCTGGCCTCCAAGACACCGACCCGATTCATAAAGTTTCAATTGTCAGCCGGGGCTTGGCCGGGGGCTATACTTTAAAATTGCCCCTGGAGGAAAGAAGGATAAAAACCAAGTCCCAGTTTTTGTCGGATTTGGCGGTTTTGTTCGGCGGTCATGTTTCCGAGTCAATAGTTTTCAACGATGTCAGCACCGGAGCGTCCAGTGATTTAAAACAAGCCACTGATTTGGCCAAGAGTTTGGTCACCCGATACGGAATGAGCGAAAAACTGGGGCCGCGGACTTTCGGCAAGACCGAAGAATTGATATTTTTAGGCCGCGAAATTACCACTGAAAAAGATTATTCGGAAGAATTAGCCAAGCAAATTGACGGCGAAGTGGGCGTTTTAATAGAACGAGCTCTTAAAGCCGCCAGAAAAATTATTTCTTCCCAGCGGAAGGCCTTAGATGCTTTGGCTAAAACCCTGCTTCAGAAAGAAAGCATTGAGCGGGAGGAATTTTACGGGATTATCCGGGGCTTCAAAATCAAGCCCATAAAGGTATAGCATTGCTTGAAATTATCAATTATCAATTTTCAATTTCCAATAAATGTTCCAATTTTCAATTTTTAAACTCTGTTCTTTAAGTTTTCGTTTAGGGTTTGAAATTAGGTCATTGAAAATTCAATGAAAATTAGAAATTAAAAATTAGAAATTATTTAATTAATGTCCAAAATTAGAGTTGGCGTTTTGAGAGGCGGCCCTTCGGTTGAACACGAAATTTCTCTTTTAACCGGAGCCAACGTTTTGACCAATTTAGTTGAAGATAAATACCAAGCTATTGATATTTTTATTTCCAAGAGCGGTCAATGGCCTGCTTTTCCCGAAGTTGACGTTATTTTCAACGCCCTCCACGGCGAATACGGAGAAGACGGCCAGGTTCAATCTGTTTTAGAAAAGAAGAGTTTGCCTTATACCGGTTCCGGTGTCGCGGCTTCGGCTTTAGCGATGGATAAATGGGCTTCGCGGCAGCTTTTCCAGCGAGCCGGTTTGAAGACGCCACCGGCGATAAATCTTCAGTTTTCAAGTTTCAAAATTCAAGATTATCAAAAAATCAAATACGACCTGCCTTGGGTTGTAAAGCCGGCCAATCGCGGTTCCTCGCTGGGAGTTTCTTTAGTTAATAACGAAAAAGAATTTCATCCGGCTTTAAGCAAGGCCTTTCAATACGACGATTCGGTTCTGGTGGAGCAATATATAAAAGGCAGGGAAGTCACTTGCGGCATTTTGGAAAATTTTCAGGGAGAAAAATATTTTGCCCTGCCGGTGATAGAAATCGTTCTGCCTTTAGGCAAGCCCCTTTTTGATTATCAAGGCAAATACGACGGCTCCACTCAAGAAATTTGCCCGGGGATATTTGGTGAAAAAACCGCTTTGGCGATTCAAGAAGCGGCTTCTTTAGCTCATCAATCGTTGGGTTGCCGCGATTATTCCCGCGTTGATATGATAGTAGCCGAAGATGGCATTTATGTTTTGGAAGTAAATACCCTTCCCGGCTTGACCAAAGAATCGCTTTTCCCCAAAGCCGCGGCGGTTGTCGGTTGTTCCTTTGACCGACTCTTGGACCATCTGCTAACATTAGCTTTGGAGAGGCAATAAAATGATTCCTTTTCTTAAACAACTCGGACTTTCAGAAAAAGAAGCTAAGGTATATTTGGCTTCTTTGGAATTAGGAGAAGCTACGGTTTTAGAATTGGCTAAAAAATCAGCTCTTAACAGAACCACGGTTTATATAGAAATAGAAAAATTGAGCCAAAAGGGATTAGTGAGTTCTATTGAAAAAGGCAAAAAAAGATATTTTTCTCCCATTCATCCAGAGAATTTATTATCTTTAATAATAGAAAAACAAAAAAGAGATTTAGAAGAAAAAACAAAATTGTTCCAAAAAATTCTACCCGATCTCACTGCTATTCATAATCTCGCCCCCAATAAACCAGGAATCCAATTTTTTGAGGGGATAGAAGGTCTTAAACTTATCAGAGAAATGCTTTTAGCAGATAAATATAAAGAGATTAGCCAGTTTGTTAACTTAGAAGCTGTTTATAAAATTTTACCCGAGGACAGACTTTTTAGAAAAAAATTAGAAGAGAAATTTAAGCAAGAACAA
Organism: Candidatus Jorgensenbacteria bacterium RIFCSPLOWO2_12_FULL_42_11; assembly: GCA_001779575.1. Classification (GTDB taxonomy): domain Bacteria; phylum Patescibacteriota; class Minisyncoccia; order UBA6257; family MFKM01; genus MFKM01. The sequence goes on along the minus strand of MFKM01000009.1, from coordinate 15,774 downwards.
ATTTTTTCTAAACTAATCTATACCGCCTCTTCTCCGATTATAACGGCCCCGCAAGAAAAATTGGACCAATATAAGTTTATCCCCATAAACCAAATATCCCCTTTTTATACTGAAATCAATGTCTATGGTCATAAAACTATTTTCGGTACCTTTAAAGAAAAAATAACAACCTTAATTATTGAAGATGAAGAAATTGCTAATACTGTAAAAATTATGTTTGACTTAATTTGGAATAGTTTAAGTTAATAAATTTTATTCTAAAAATAGAAAGGCCTCTCTTTACGTAAAGAGAGGCCTTTTGTTTCTCAAATGAGATGAGCTTTTTGTTTTCCATTCCTTGCTACAGGAATTCTTTTTTCTGTCAGCCTCCTTTAGCGCAATGAGCTACCGGGGGACCAAACAGCCATCTTATAGTGACTCTGTCCGTTTTTGCCTTACTTCTCATCTTTCTCACCTCCTTTCTCGGGTTCTTTAGTCCTAATGTCAATGATACTATATAGTAGTATAGCCACAATTTATTAAATGTCAAGAGCAAATGACACTATTTTTACCCCCTCTTGACAAACAGGCAAAAATCAGCTATCATAACGGCAGGAAAAATAAGACAAAAAAGCTCCCTTGACAGATAAGTTTGAGTTTGCTATAATTACAATATAATCTGTCAATTAGGACTAACAGTTTGTTCTTTGAAATAATTAATAAATAATAGATTAAACCATAATTAAACCATATAAAGGAGGTGATTATGGATAGATTTCAAAAAGCCGTAGAGTTCGCTTCTCAAAACCCGAACACGGTAGCGAGGCGAATTGCGAAGGCCGGAGCAGATGATGTGTCCTTATATCTATTTTCTCAAAAGCTCTATGGCGAACTTCACAACAAAGATGCAGAGATCGCTGATATGTTCGCCGACGAGTTGAAGAGGAGATCTGACTTACATCTAGGTTTTTGCAACAGATAGGGAAATCGTCTGCTCACCGGGTTCTCACTTCCGAATCCCGGCAGAGACTTCGGAAGCTCTCGAAGTCGAAAAAGTGATTCTATCGAGGAGGAAAAGAATAACTCCCGATTAGGCAAGCCAAAAGCTTGCCTTCCCACCAGAGACCTCAATTAGATTCCCAATAATTGAGGTCTGCGGTGGGAAAAAGTACATTGAAAGGAGAAAAAATGAGTAAGAAAGTATTGATTCAACTCGGTAACTCCAATGACGGCTGGGTTACTGTAGGAAAAATCGAAGCCGTCTCAGAGGAGACAATGGCGGCCATTCTTATCTGGCTACAACTAGGCGTAGAAAAGGCAGGAGCTATTGTCCGCCTCGAAAAGGTAGATGAATAATCTAACCTCGTTGCGGAAAAATCCATCCGCGTAAAAGCATGGGCGAGAGTTTAGTATCCAGGGTAAGTTCTCTCGAAAAATAAAAACTACACACTGGAGCCATAGTGGAGCAGACCACCACGGGCGATGATAAAAATCTCATCGCCTTTCCACCAGGGTCATTAAAGAAATTTGATGATTGCGGCGGGAAGCACATTGTAAAGTATAAGTAGAGAGAAAATAAACAAGGAGGTAAAGATGGATATGGAGGTTGTTCGTAAAGAAGAATCCAGGGAAGACATCAATGCTTTGGTTGGAAGAAGAATTAAACAATTAATCTTGAGAGAGAAATGTCCACAATGTGGTTTTCCTTTCAAGGACGACCCTGCATTTTACCGTTACGTTGAGGAAGAAATTAAAAAAGACCACGATCCAATAACTGGAAAGTGTCCTCAATGTAATTGGGGAGGTCTTTTGGCTTGGTAACGGAGTCGCTGGAAAGTAGCTATCTTATTTTCCGGGATAGTGAAGCTTGGCAACAGAAACCAGCCTGCATTCAAAATGCAGCCAAATTACCAGGAGTGCTAAAGGCCCTGGGAGGAATAGAAGAATCAAGGCAAGCCAAAAACTTGCCTTCCCACCAGAGACCTCAATTAGTTTCCCAATAATTGAGGTCTGCGGTGGGAAGCACATTGATAAAAAGTAAATAAGATTTAACTACTGCTTGGATTTCAGTTTTTAATTTTTTGAAAATTGAAATCCGGGTGGTAGTTCGTTGACCGAGAGCTAAAACCAGGCCTTGCCCTAGTCGATCATGTCGGCGAAGGAGAAAGGCCTTGTCTTATTAAGATATTAGGAAGCTGTAAAAGGAAACGGTGGCATGAACGTTTCCTGGGATTTTTCCTAGTTATCAAAGACAAGGTCAGCCCTTGAAGCAATTCTCAGGGGAAGGAACCAATACAGATTGCAGGTTCCATCGGTCATATTTGTTCTTTTATATAAGGAAAATAAAGAAAGCGGGAGAAAACCTCTTCGGCAAGGCCGAATGCGAAGGTCAAAGGAATCCCTTTTAAAGGATATCCTAGCCCCTCCGAATAATTACTGAAAAGTAATTATTGGGTAATCTCTTCCTTCCTTTATAAGGCAAGTCAAAAGCTTGCCTTCCCACCAGAGACCTCAATTAGATTCCCAATAATTGAGGTCTGCGGTGGGAAGCACATTGAAAAAAAGTGAATATTGGATAAGTGACGCCGACTTGAGACGGGCGAGCCATATAAAAGATTTGAAGGGAGGTGAAAAATGACACCAAAAACATCAACGGAGATTTTGTTCGGGATTTTAGTAGATTGCATCCAAAACAGGGATCCATTAGCCATCGAGCGCGAGCGAATGCAAAGTAGGAGGGTTCTGGTCGGAAAAATTGACCTGGACACAATCGGCACAGCTTATCTTCTCGGTGTAAATCGGGAGGATAAGATAGAGGTGATTAAAGGAGAAGCTTCCCCTGTTGACCTCGCAGATCCTAAGGTGATCTGTATTGAGGTTGGCGGAAGTGGTCAAGTTCATCTAATGAATTTTGACCATCATGGGGAGGATGCTCCTAAAGATTGTGCTATGCGCCAGACCTTTGAATGGTTCGTAAGCAGTCCCGAAGGTATCCGCCTTTATCATGAAGGCGGCGTCGGAGTCTGGGAAGATGATTTTGCCGGGATGTTAACCGGCTATATCGAAACTCTAGACGTGGAGGGCCCGGAAGTGCTGAGGAGAGAATTAGACTTCCTTGGAATTTCTCTAGAAGAAGGTTTTCCATTCCTGTCTGATGTTATTACAGGAATGATGCTTCTAGAGAAAGACCCAAGGGAGCAGCTTCACAAGGGTGTGGAGATTCTCCGCATCCTTGAAGCCTCTGATGATTGGGATTCTATGTTCCACAAAAAATATACTTTTTTTGTGGATAATGAGACCAATATCAGAGGCGAGACACAACCTTGGGTTAAGGGTCCTTACCCCGAGATTCTCCCGATATTTGGGCCAATAAATCTGGAAGTATTTCCAGAATTTAAACCTTTTATCGCGGCTAAACTTGAAAACAGAAAACAAGTTAGCTTAGCAATACGGGGGGCTCAATGGGGTAAGACTGCCGCTGGGCTTAGACTAGGCTGGCTCGAGACCGATTTCATAGGCGCCACTGGAGCGCTTTATGGAAACGGAGCTCAAATAGTGGTGGTTTACAGCCGTCACTATGGGCCAGATAAAGTATCCAAATTCACCATTGCTGGAAACGGCATTAAGGTGAATGGGGTACTTCCTGAGTTAAATGCTCGGGAGCCTGGTTGGGGCGGACCTTCCACTGGTACAATTATCGGCTCTCCTCGAGAGGGAAGCAACCTTTCCCTTGAAGAGGTAGTCGAAATTGTTCGGAGGAACCTCTAAAGGAACCCCTGGTTCTCCCAGGGTGAGTGGAAAATTTTCAGGAAATTGACCCCGATGGCAAGGTCATATAACTGAAAGCGAGACCACAGGAGGGCACATTTTGTTGGGAGGAGTAATCGCAAAAAGCGATTCTCCTCCCGCTTTCTTCCAAATCCATTGTATTAAAAATTAGAGTGAATTTAGAAGAAAGCTCTTTTAAAAATAAAAAATCCATTCAACTTTCCCGCCATTAAAAGGTTTGCCTTCCCACCAGAGACCTCAATTAGTTTCCCAATAATTGAGGTCTGCGGTGGGAAGCACATTTACATAAATAAATATAGGATAGGTGACGCCGACATGTAACGGACGAGCCAGTAAAAAAACTGAAGGAGGTGAAAAGGAATATGGAGAAATTCAAGTGCCTGCTAACCGTTTGCTGTGACAATGGTTGTGAAAGTAGTTATGGCCGCATTTCTACATACGAACAAGAATCCCAAGGCACCCTTGATGCTATGAAAAAATCCCTTAGGGGACACAAGCGGATGTTCGACGCAATTGAGAAGTCGCAACTCCTGAATAGTCAAAAATGCAAATTTTGGCTTGGTGGCATTAAGGTAGTAGCTCAGACGATAGTTCCCATGGGACGCGAGATAGAAGTAGAAAACGAATTATGGGCGCTGGCTAAAGAGATTGCAACCGAGAGATTAGAATTAAAAAAACATAAGTGGCTTTTCGAAGATTATCGGTTGCTTGGCCGGCAAATGTGGCTACGATAGGCACAGCGAAGACAAGGGCAAGTCAATCTGGCGAACAATAAAACAAGCCAGCAAGACGCACGTGAGCGGGGATCCGTGGAAATAAATTTCCGAAAAGACCGAAATGGCTAGGTCTTAGGAATTCTATAAAACCGGGCGAGACCGCAGTAAGTAGGTGGAACTCAAAGCCGTCTTTAATAGGCGGCTTTTTCATTTAAAAAAGAGTAAATGACATTTGACAAAAACCCAAAAATTTGCTACCCTATTAAAGTTCTTTTAAAAACAAATTAAGGTTGAAAAAAATAGAAAGGAGAAGAAATGAGAAAGAATGTTGGCTATGAAGGACTTGTTGCGGAAATTTTGCCTCAAGAAAATATTGATAATATTTTGGGGCAAGTACTTTCTTCGCGAGAAGCGGAAGTGGTAAGAGGCCGGTTTGGTTTAAACACTGAACTGAAAACACTGGAAGAAATAGCTGAGAATTTTGGTGTTAGCCGTGAAAGAGTACGCCAAATAGAATTTCGCGCTCTTAGAAAGTTAAGAAAAAGAATATTCGCAAAACCAGTAATTTCAAAAGGAGAGGAATCAGCGCTCCCTTACGAATCAAGGTTTCGCGGTTTACTCTTAACGCCAATTTCAGAACTGGAACTTTCAGTAAGGTCAGCTAATTGTTTTAAAATGGCAAACATTAGAATTATCGCTGACCTTGTTATCAAAAACGAGGAAGAACTTTTAGGCTTAAAGTATTTTGGAAAGAAATCTCTTTCGGAGATTAAGTCTCTGCTTGAAAGTTTGGGCCTATCCTTAAGGATGAAATTGCCCAACAAATTTAATCCCCCGGCGCGTTGAATAGTTTTTACGATAAAAGGACTGGAATTAAAACACCAGTCCTTTTTGATTTAAACAATTCTACCATTTTTATTTTAATAAACCCCGTTAGAAAATATTTTCTAACGGGGTAAAATTTTAGTTGAATTTTTCTTAATCTATCTATGGAATTTAATGAAGAGGAATTTGAAATCGCGCTAGCTCGTTTGACTTATTTTTTGAGTTTATGATAATATAAAAATACGAGTATGCCCAGTAGTGAGCCCGCGATTGCTTCAGCTCAACCCAGTAGAGCAACGGCGATTGGTTTAATTCCAATTTGCGATAGTTTAGCCATAAAACCTTGCCCTGATTAATTGAGAAGCAACCCTAAACATATTTAACTTCGGGATTAAACAGCAAATTGGCTATCGCCGTTGTCATACTGGGTCAATTTATCTCGGGGCTTTCAACTGAGCAATAAATTAGTCATAATGAACAAAGTCAAATAAACAAACTAGACCCCGATGAGCTGAAGATAAATTGCTATCGCGGGTCTACTACTGGGTATGCGTAAAATAGAGTTAAAAAATGTAGTTTGGAAAGAAGGCGGATATTATGTGGCCCAATGTCTTAATGTAGATGTTTCCAGCTTTGGCAGGACAAAAAAGGAAGCATTAGCTAATTTAGACGAAGCCCTGGAATTATATTTTGAGGATATCAAAATTCCAAAAATAACCAAAATTGAGCGTCCGGAATTAGTAAAAATGTCTATTTGTCGTGCCTAAACTTTATTCTTCCAGCCATATAATTAAAGTCCTTCAAAGCGAGGGTTTTCTTTATATTTCCCAGAAAGGGAGTCATGTCAAATTCAGAAAAATCGGTAAACCAACTTTAACCGTTATTATTCCAGCTGGCAGAAAAGAAATTCCTCTCGGAACTTTTAAATCAATTCTACGCCAAGCAAATTTGACAATTAAAGATTTTAATAAAAAGATATAAGAATGCGCGTGTAGCTCAGCTGGTTAGAGCATGCGACTTATAATCGTAAGGTCCTTGGTTCGAATCCAAGCACGCGCACACAAGTTTAATGGTTAGATCCCAGGTGCGCCCACAGTTTTGGATTTTCCGGCGAGTCAGGAATGGCGCTCGCCGCGCCCGCCCCCGCGGCGAGCGCTGCAAAGCCCTGTTTATATACGCAAAAAAGCCGCCGATTATCTAAAGAGTAGTCCGAGCCGACTTTTTTGGCGAAGAATGATAATTCTTCGTAAAAAGTCGGCTCGGACAAACCATTTCTTAAAAGAAATGATCTCAAAAGAAAAAACGCAAAAATTTTAAAGAGCTTTTATAGCTTTAATGGCCGCTCTGGTTGTAGTCAAACCCTTTCGGATCTGTCCAAAGCGGCCATTAAAAAATCCGAAAGATGGTTTGACTACACTTTCATAATACAAATAATCCGAAAAAAATAACAATAGCTTATTATCTACCCAAAATCTCTTAAATATCGTATAATCAGATCATAATTGTAATTAAATAAATTATGGCAAAAGAAGACGGGAAAACATCAATCTCTTCTCAGATTGAACCAAATGATTTTGTTAGGAAATCGCTTGACGAGTGGAAAATGTCTCTCGTTAGTACATCTGAAGATCTAGTGGCGTTGAGAAACAAAATGTTTTCAGTATTAACATTCAGACCATATGATGACGAAACAAAAGAAGCTGAAAAACAGATAAGATGGAGAAGAACTGGTTCGCAAGTTCTTGAGGATGGTTTTGTATACCAGGGAAAAGCCTGTACAGATCTGGTTGTTACTTTTCTTACTTTTGCTAGAGCTGGTGGCGTAAAGGGAACAAGATTTGTAAAACTTAAAAATAATAATACTGGCATGGTGCACTCAGTTGGAGAATTTGAATTAGTGGATGGTTGGTACACATTTGATGTTGCCAATAGGACATCCACACCATTAAAAGGAGAAATTAAGGAAGATGTTCCGTGGGGTGGCTTACCAAATGGACCATATTTATTATGGAAAAAGGGTAGGGATTCTTGGGATTTAGGTCTTACAGAATTTGACTCAATAGAGAAAATTAAAATTTAAATGTTTTTCGCACTGCGAAAAACAAAAATCGCGCGCGCAAAACATAAACGAGGCCGAAGGCCGAGCGTGAAGGTAGCGTTGCGAGTGGGTGGGGGCACTCGCAACGCTACCTTTGAAAATCAGTCCGAATTTTTTCGTAAAGAGTCCACCGAAGTAACGAGATAGAACCGGTAGTTTGCCCGGTCTTGACAAATTTAATCTCTTTGTTATCATTGTTTCATTGTACTTTTACAAATTAATGTTTTTTTTGTTTTGTTCGCGCAGAAAAGGAGGAGCTAAGACCAATCTCTCTTAGGTCGTTCCGCGGGTAAGTCCATATCCCAATATATTAAAAAAGACTTTGCTCGCGGAACAGCTCCTCATTGATTTCCATTGAATAAAATAATTTTTTTGAATGAAAATATAGAATGAAATTTAGCGAAAGAAATCTGATAGAAAGGAGGTGGGTCTATAGAATATTCTTTATCAAAATTCAAAGAAAGGAGGCGGAAAATAAATTTGGAAAGAAAGAAAGTAAAAAGAGACAGGGGATATGTTAATAAAAAAAAGAGAGGAAATTATGTGCGAAGCAAAAAAAACGTGCAAGGTTGATAGGAATTGCAAATTCGATCATTACAGGTTGTCTGTCGGAAGTTCGAGCGGCGTAACGGCAAAAGAAACGGAGGTGGAAGTCTGTAAAAACAAGAATGTCAGACACAACGGTCGCTTGACGGGTCATAAGCTAAGCGACCTTATTCAATCCCACCAAGCAATGGGATTGAGATTTAGTTTTTTAAAGATTTAACAAAAGGAGGATTGTTTCAGCCCCGATGATTTTCATCGGGGCTTTTTTATTATTGGCGCTGGGGTTATTCTCTCCTTCTTGCGTGGAAGGCCTGATGAATTTCCCGGAGCTCTTTGTTGGTCAGGTGGGTGTACATTTGGGTGGTGGAAACATTGGCGTGGCCCAGCAGTTCCTGGACCGAACGCAAATCGGCTCCGTTTATCAGAAGGTCGGTGGCGTAGCAATGTCGCAACATATGGGGCGTTACTTTTTCCTCTATGCCGGCTTTGCGGCTGTAGTAGTCAATTAATCTTTGGACGGTTCGCGGAATAATCCGGCCAATGACTTTGGGATTTTTCGCTTTAGTTAAACTGATAAACAAGGATTCTTCGGCGTCGGTTCTTTTGTCTAAATAATTCTTAATGGCTTTTTTGGCATCAGATGAAAGAAAAACCACTCTTAGTTTGTTGCCTTTGCCGCGGACGGTAATTTCTCCCCGTTCAAAGTTCAGATGGCGGTTAAGCTGGCAGAGTTCGGATAAGCGGAGACCGGTGGAAAAAAAGGTTTCCAAAATGGCTTTGTCCCGAAGCTGGCGCAAACCGTTGCCCTGGGGCGCCGCTAAAAGCCGTTCTAAATTAGAATAATCAATGATTTCAATTTGGCGTTGCGGAATTTTGGGCAGCTCAATTTTATCCGGCGCCAGAACCTCAAAATCGCGCTTGATTAAATACTTCAGAAAATTTCGCAAAGCGATAATGTAATAGGCCTGGGTATTTTTTTTGATGACTTCGTTCCGCGGGGTTTTGCTTCGAGCCAAAAACAAGCGAAAATCCCGCACCCGGTCGGCGGTAATGTCATTCTCGGTTTTAAGGCCGCTGAATTTGATGAATGTCTTGAGATAATGTTCGTAATTTACCCGGGTTTTCGGCGAACGGTTTTTTTCAATTTCCAGATAGTTCAGGTAATCCTCCAGGAGTTTTTCAATAATGGCCATATTGCTTATTATTATATCCCAAAACTGTCGTAAAAGGCGAACTTGACAAAAATTTGAAAGCCTGCTATGCTTAGTAATAGAAACTCCTGATTTAATACGGGAGCTTGAAAATTTAATAAGAATGACAAGTCAAAAAGGAGGAAGAAATGAAGGAGAAAATAGTTCTTTTGTTCACGATTTTATGTTTAGTTCTTGTTTTCGGATGGGCCTTGAATAAAGCCCTAACTTACTATGACCCACCTAAAGAAATTAAATGGGTGAAGTATGAAGCGCCGAAAGATATGTACTTGTGGCAACTAGGGTCTGAATTGAGCAATCAATTCAGGAGACATCCAGATACAATGGTGAAAGTTGTATACGGAAAGAATCGTCTCAACGATTATTATCTTCCGGAAGGAAAAACGATTCTAATCCCCAGTAATCCCAGTAAATAATACCCTCTAGTTACAGCCGAGGCGGACTTTGTCCCCTCGGCTTTTTTATTTTTAATTTACCCCGTTAGAAGTCATGGGCAGAAAAAATTTCTTGGATTTTTTTAGTATTTGTTAGATTTCTAACGGGGTTTACTATTGTAATTCCACGATCGTTGATTTACAATAGTAATTTAGAAATAGTAAAAAAGGTGGCCCGAAAGAAAGAAAATAAAATAAATAAAAATAAAAGCCCAGTTTTAATTTCATTAAATCAACTGGGCTTTTCCTTTTAGCGGGATAGCCTGTTTTATTCATCTTTTCCCTCCATTTTTTGGAGTAAATCGCCTAAAAACAGCGGCTTGCCATTTTTATACAGGATTTGAATATCCTCCAGATTTTCCAGAGGTATCTTTTCTCGGTTGGTCTTTGACTTGTCGTTGGTTTTGCCGTTTTTGTCAGAGCCGATGATGATAAATTCAAGCCAGCCGTTTTTTATCGCTAACTTTTCTATTTTTCCGGCGTACGCTTTTCCTTTTGTGGTAATTCTGCCGACGAAAGGACTTGTTAGGCTTAGGATTTTTACCGTTTCCAGTAATTCATTAAAGTTCTTTACTCTCATTAAAACCACCTCCTTTTTTATTTTTTAAAGATGCCCCGCTTTTTTGACAAAACAGGGATTTTCTACGATAAGTAGACCAAATAAATTTTTCTTTGTCAACTATCGCTCCGGTTGCGTTAAATCTTTTTTCTTTTCTTCAAACTCTTTTCTATCAATTTCGCCTTTGGCGTAGCGTTCCCGCAAGATTTCAAGCGCGGACCCGCCTGCCGGACGGGCAGGTTTATCATAATTGCGGGTGTCGCGAGATTGGCCAGTCAGCCATTTAATAAGCGCGACAATGCCCGCGATTATTAAAATCCACCAGAGAATCATAAAAATCCAGCCGAACCAGCCAAAAAGTCCAAATCCCAAATTCATCATATTGCTTGTTGAATTTTTGCTAAAGGGAGACGACCATCCCCCAGTCATCATTTGCATCATTGGCATGAAACCAGCGCCTTGCGAGGGAATCGCGACGGAAGTGTCGTCAACCCCGCCTGCCGGCAGGCAAGCGCTTAAACGCTTTCCCATGGCTATGTGTGTTTGCTCCTCGTTTTTTTCGCCCATCATTTGAATCATCATATTGTTCATGGCTTCGTGGGAATCGCCCATCATTTGGCCCATGAAATATTCGCCGAGCGTTCCGAAATCATCGTCAGATAAATCCGTACAGGCTGCTTGTTTCGCCCGCAATTTCTCCCAAACGATTTTACCTTCAGCTTCCTCGCGAGCGGTGTGACCGTCCGAAATCGTTCCGGTATTTCCCATCATCCCATTGGCAAAGACAATGCTGTTGGCAAAAAGCGTAAATATCATTATGCTGATTGCGCTAAAAATATTTTTTTTCATATTATTAAAAAACCAAAACCTTATCAGAACTTTCTATCATTTTGAGCAAGTCGGACATCGTGGAAATCGGACACACTTTGCTTTCTTCTTTGCCGCGTATTTTCAGGCAAGTGCCGCAAGCGTAAATTTCGCCTTTCAATTCTTTGAATTCCGTTATTTTCATTGAAATATCAAAATTCGCGCTGTCGGGAATTGTATCAAGCTCCGCTCCCTCGTTCATCAAAAAAATTTCCGCTTGATGGCCCGCCTTGAGCGCGGTAATTCCCAGACGAAACGCGTTCCAGGCGCGCTCCGGTTTATTTGATTGTAAGATAATGCCGAGTTTCATATTTTCAACAGAAAATTATTTTATCAAATTTTCTGTTAAAACGCCAAGCGTTTTGGTAATTTAAGCGACAGTTCACGAGTTTGGCTTAATGATCCGTATTGATTTCGGTTTCGCAAAAAGTGAAAATTGGCGGTGAGGGTGGGATTCGAACCCACGATGCGGTTTTAACGCCGCATAACGGTTTAGCAAACCGCCTCCTTCAGCCTCTCGGACACCTCACCTTAAAAATCTTTCTTTATGCTTGGGATTACTAGAATTAATTATTTGAAAATATCTTTTTACTTCATTTTGATTATCAATCCAAACATTTCTGCCATTATGGCTTAATCGGGGATTAAAATCAAACATTTTTAGCATCCCAATAACTGATTTAATAAGAGGTTTTGAAGCACTGCAAAAACTCAGTTTTTTATAACAATATTGTTTGTTATTAACTTTGTATTTGTGTATTATTACACAGCCGTCAGTATCCATCAGTCCCCTTAAGCAGGCTTTGCTGTATTTTGGGTTTTTAATAACCCAGTCGGGGATATCCAATCCTTGTTTAATTTTATTGCCAATTTTAAGACCAATACTATTGCAAAACGCTACAAGTTTAACCCTAGAAACAACAATATCTAAAGCCTTTGCTCCCTTTTTATTAAAAATACTTGGTTTAACTCCAAAAAGTTTTTCAACTAATTTTTTAACAAAAAAACTATATTGAATATCATCCTCGTTATTTAGTGTTATGGTAATTTGGGTTTTAGAAACGCCTCCGTCGCCAATCATTATTCCTGTAAATTCAGCCAGCAGTTCGTTTTTAGGGGGAATTGATATTAATTTCGGTTCCATTATTTTTTGCCTTATATTTTTTCCTTTAGTATCCCACCATCGTGCCCATGCCAGTTTTCTTTTAGCAGGGTCGCCGCCTACAAATCCATATTTTTTATAAATCGCCGCGCCGCCTTTTGGAGCGCCTATTTTTACGTACCAAAAAGGCTCTTCAATTTTAATTTTCTGAGGTAGCGCTATTTTAGATTTTTTGCCTAATTCTATTGCTTTTGTTAGAGGAAGCAGATATTTTTCTCTTTTCCAATCAGTTAAAGTTCGAATACTAATTTTAAATAACTTTGCCAGTGTTCTATTCGTTAATCCCAGTTTTTTCCCGCATTTTTTAATAAAAAGTCGCTGTTCGGATTTTTTAAATTTTATGCGTTTATCTTTAAACGATTCAGCCATACTTCTATATTAGCTTGAAAACAGAAAGTTCGCAACTTGTTATTTATTTGTTTTTCTGGTATTTTCATTTAATGGCAAGACAAGAAAATATAACTAAAAAAATAGAAACACGACCGCCCATCGTTGTGGTGATGGGCCACGTGGATCACGGAAAAACAAGTCTTTTGGATTATATCCGCAAGACCAATGTTACGGCTAAAGAAGCCGGCGGCATCACCCAGTCAGTCGGCGCTTATGAAATTGAACATCAATCGGCGAATTCAGGGCAAACCAGCAAAATAACTTTTATTGACACCCCGGGACACGAGGCCTTTTCCAAAATGCGGGCCAGGGGAACAAAAATGGCCGACTTGGCTATTTTGGTGGTGGCCGCCGATGAAGGAGTGAAACCCCAGACCAAAGAAGCGTTTGGCCATATTCAATCGGCCAAACTCCCATTTGTAGTGGCGATTAACAAAATTGACAAACTGAATGTCAATTTGGAAAAAATTAAAAGCGAATTGATGGCCGCGGGTGTCGCGCTTGAGGGTTATGGCGGCAATGTTTCCTGGCAGGCGATTTCGGCCAAAACCGGCGAGGGAGTTCAGGAATTGCTTGATTTGATTTTACTGGCGGCGGAATTGGAAAATTTAAAATACGATCCGCTGGCTCAAGCCAAGGGGATAATCATTGAAGCCCAGCTTGATAATCGCCGGGGGGTAGCGGTGAGCGTTATCGTGAAAGATGGAACTTTGCGATTGAGTGAAAATATCGCTACTGCCAGCGCCCGCGGCAAAATAAAATCTTTGGAAAATTTTTTGGGGGGAAAAGTTGATGTTTTGGAACCCAGCGCTCCGGCCCTGGTTTTGGGTTTTGAATCGTTGCCGCGAATCGGAGAAGAATTTTTAACCGGAGAAACGGCTATCGCTTCCGGTCAGGTTTTGATGTCGGCAGTCCCGAAAGCGTCAGCAGTTCGGGCGGAAAAAGGATTGGAGAAAATAAACCCCGTTAGAAATTCATCAATTTCTAACGGGGTAAAAATAATTTTAAAAGCGGACAATGCCGGCGCCCTGGAGGCTTTAAGCGATATGATAAAGTCCGTCCCGTCAGCCGCCAAGCCCATTGAAGTCATAGATCAAAGCGTTGGCCGGATTAATGAAAATGATTTTAAGTTAGCAATCAATACCAAGGCCATCATAATCGGTTTCAGGGTGAATTTTGACCCGGCCACCGATAATTTGCGAAGGATTTCTTCGGTTACGATTATCGTTTCCGAAATAATTTACGAATTGTTAAAAAAACTGGAGGATTATTTGGGTGCGCTTGATAAGCCTAATCTTATCGGCGAATTGGAAGTATTGGCTTTTTTTAGCGCCCAAAACAAAAATAAGCAGGTAATCGGCGGCCGGATTAGCCAGGGATTGGTAAAAAATCAGCAAAAATTTGAAGTCTGGAGGAACGAACAAAGTTTTGGCCAAGGCCGGATTTTAAATCTTCAGGAACAGAAAAAAGACGTCGCCGAAGCGGCAATGGGCAAGGAAATTGGTCTTTTGATTGACGCCGATGATATAATTAAAGTTGGCGATAAGCTGAAATTTTACGTCCAGTAGAATTTATGCCCAGTAACTCAACTCCGATGGTATTCTTCTGTGATAATCTGTTATTAGATAAAAAGATGAAGGTTGCTCCATCGGTTATGTCTAAAGAACCTATCAAAATAAATAGAAGAATACAGCGTGACAAAAATCATTAAACAAGTTATTATGAACAACCAAAACAAAAACAAACTAGTCGTTTTAATCCTAATTAACTCCGAGATGAGAGATTTTTGTCTTTCGGAGTTGAGTTAACTGGGTATGAATTATAGAAACCTGCGGCTCGCTAACCTGATTCAGGAGGAATTGGGGAAGATTATTTTGCGGGAAATAGAATTTCCGAAGTCGGTTTTGGTAACCATTGTCGGAGTGGAAGTGCCCCAGGATTTAAGCCAGGCCAAGATTAAGCTGGGGGTGATTCCCGCCAGCGCCGCCAAAGAGGCGTTGGACGCGATGGAAAAAAATAAGCCGTTTTTCCAGCATTTGTTGATGAAAAAGATTAACATCAAACACGCGCCGAGGATTGAGTTTGAACTGGAATCACCGGCAAAAATAGATTAAAATAAAAGAAAACATATAAATTTTTATGTTTTCGTTAGATCCTCGCGGAGGGCATAATCGTTATAAATTTAAAACAGATTTTTGGGACGATTCAAATTTTTTTATAGTGATAATTTATCAAAACTATTTTTGGAAAGAAAATTTAATGTTTTTAAAAGATATTTTTATTTGCGACCCAATAGGATAGATGGTGCGATAGAAAATATATTGACCAAATAATATGGCGGCGTGGCGAAGAAGTTAACGCGCTGATCTGCAAAATCAGTATACGTGAGTGCGAATCTCACCGCCGCCTCTTGATTTTAAAATTGGCCGGGTGGCGGAATGGTTTACGCGGAGGACTTAAAATCCTTGACCAGAAATGGTTTGTGGGTTCGACTCCCACCCCGGGCACATAAAATTTTCGCTTCGCTCAAATTTTGAGTAATTAGTAATTTGTAATTAGTAGTTGGAAGCGAAAATTTTATCCCTAACTACAAATTACCCACACAAATTACATTAGATTTATCCAAAGATTTTTATCGCAAACTTGAAACTATTTCTAAAATGTTGTTAGGATTAATAAATAGTCAAATAATCCATTAAAAACATCGGCTCGAACCATATTTTAATTTTGGGGGAAGAAAATTTTAGATTAGGAGGGGAATCAACCCTCCTTTTATTATTAATTGACAAAATTTGGAGGGTGAGTAGTATAAAATGTCATGAAAGCAGTAATTATTTTAGGGGTAATAATTTTGATTTTGATAATTGGGTTTGTTATTTTGAAACCAGAAAAAGAACAGGTTTCAGGGGGAATTTCTCTTGAAGAAAAAGAGATGATTGATGCCTGGATAATTGAAAATGACTTGAATCAATATGGCGACCCAAAAGACACGGTTTATATGGGAGGAACCCCGCTTTTTGATGAGAAAACCGGACAAAGTATTGATAAGTATGAATATATTTTAAAAAATCATCCGGATGGGCCTTGGTTTTCCTCTAATTAGCGGATTTTTGTCCGCTTTTTTGTTGCTTCTTGACAAAGCTGGATGGCGGGGCATAGTATGGGACATATATGGCGTCTCTATCTTAGGAGTAAAGG
>MFKM01000008.1 GCA_001779575.1 Candidatus Jorgensenbacteria bacterium RIFCSPLOWO2_12_FULL_42_11 | reverse complement strand
CCAAGCCGAAATTATTGGAAACACCCGTTTCGGTTGAAACAATGGAACCGTGCGTTTCGGCCAGGATTTCTCCTTTATATTCTTCATAGCCCAAAAAAATACTGTTGATAATCACCGTGCCTTTGGTATTGGTTAAAAAACTGCCGCGGGAACCGATGAGCCCGCGCGTCGGCGCCACAAAATCCATATAGACGTTTTCGGCATCCGCGCGCATATCTTTCATTACGGCCGAACGCTTGCCCATCATTTCAATCACGGTGCCGGAATATTTCTCGGGCACTTCAATTGAAATAAGCTCCATGGGCTCCATTTTTCGGCCGTCTTTTTCTTTAAAAATAACTTCCGGTTTTGAAACTTCAAGCTCAAACCCCTCCCGGCGCATTTTTTCTATTAAAATCGCGAGATGAAGTTCGCCGCGGCCAGCCACAATCCAGTGATCGGAAGACGCGGCTGGCGCGACCGCGAGCGCGACATCCGTTTCAATCTCGCGTTCCAGGCGTTCTTTGACGTTTCGCGAGGTGGTATACTGTCCTTCTTTGCCCCTGAAAGGCGAAGTGTTGACGGCAAAGGTCATCTTAATCGTCGGCTCGTCGATCTGGATAATGGGCAGGGCAACCGGATTTTTTAAATCCGCGATTGTTTCCCCGATGGAAATATCGGAAATGCCCGCTACCGCCGCGATATCTCCCGAATGGGCCTCCCTTGCCTCAACGCGGTTCAGGCCGTCAAAAAGCATAACCGCGCTTAATTCCGCCCGTTTTATTTCGCCGGCCCGATTAATATGGCTGACGACCATTCCTTTTCGTAAAACTCCGGCGTAAATTCGGCCAATCGCGATTTTCCCTTTGTAATTATCGTAGGCCAAATTGACCGTCAGCATTTGGAGCGGTTGCGCGTCATTGACGACGGGCGCCGGTATGTATTTGACGATTGTTTGAAAAATCGGTTCAATGTTTCGCATTGCGTTTAAATCGGAATTTAAACCCGCTTTCCCGGAAACAGCCGAAGCGTAAATCACCGGAAATTCAATCTGGGCTTCGCTTGCTCCGAGTTCAAAAAATAAATCATAAGTGGCGTTTAACACCCATTCCGGCCGGGCGTTGGGCTTGTCAATTTTATTAATCACGACAATTATTTTGTGGCCGGCCTGAATCGCTTTGCGGAGAACGAATTTTGTTTGAGGCATCGGCCCTTCTTTGGCGTCAACAAGCAGCAATACTCCGTCAACCATGCGCATAATCCGTTCCACCTCGCCGCCGAAATCGGCGTGGCCGGGCGTGTCAACGATATTGATTTTGATATCGCGATATTTGATTGAAGCGTTTTTTGAGAAAATCGTAATACCCCGCTCTCGTTCAAGTTCGTTTGAGTCCATAATAAGCTCTTTGGGCGCGCCGGTTTTGGCCTTAAATTCCTCCGATTGATTCAAGAGCGCGTCTACCAGCGTGGTTTTGCCATGGTCAACATGGGCGATGATAGCGATATTTCTTAGTTCCATAATATAAAAAATAAAAGATAAAATAAAAAACCCTCAAGCGAGGGCTTGCCCCCATAAGCAGAAATATTCTACAAGAAATAGCGTTAAAATGCAATCTTGCGATTTTCGTCAAATCACACTAATATCAGAATATAATGTTGGGAATAAAAGTAATTTATGAAAAGGCAGATTATAAAAATTGATGACGACAAATGCGACGGTTGCGGCGATTGCATTCCAAATTGTCCGGAAGGGGCGCTTAAAATAATTGACGGAAAGGCGCGGCTTTTAAGCGACCTTTTTTGCGACGGTTTGGGAGCTTGTATTGGCCATTGCCCGCAAGGCGCGATAACTATTGAAGAAAGAGAGGCCGAAAAATACGATGAAAACAAAGTAATGGAAAATATCGTGAAGCAAGGCAAAAATACGATTATTGAACATCTTAAGCATTTGAAAGAACATAAACAAGATGACTATTTAAAACAGGCAATGAATTTCTTGGCCGAAAAAGGCGTTGCTATTGAAGCCGAAAAAATATTTGGAACTAAGGAAACAGAGAAAGTTGACGGCCATGTTCATTTAAATTGTCCGGGATCAAAAACAATGGATTTTCGTGAAATTGGGTCGGCCGATAATCAGGCTGGAATAGAAAAAATTGTTTCGCAATTAAGGCAGTGGCCGATTCAGTTGCGCTTGATTAATCCGATTGCTCCTTATTATCAGAAAGCCGATGCGCTTTTGACGGCTGATTGCGTTGCCTATGCTTTGGGCGGTTTTCATTCGGAATATCTGAAAGGGAAATCCATTGCCATTGCTTGCCCGAAATTAGATGAAGGCCAAGACGAATACGTGGCAAAAATTAAGTCCTGGCTGGAAGATGCCAATATAAATACTTTAACCGTAATGATTATGCAAGTGCCTTGTTGCCGGGGTTTATTGGAATTAGCCAAAGAGGCGCTGGCTCAATCAAAAAGAAAAGCGCCGCTTAAGTACGCGGTAGTCGGTTTGCAAGGCGAAATACTGGAAGAAGAATGGGTGTAAAAATTCAGATTTATACTTTCAGATAACGGTGGACGGCGACAAAGCTAGAGATAGAGCTTAAAGCGATGCCGAAAATAAGTTGATAGCTTAGAAGACGTAAAAAGTTCGCGGCGAAATAATTTTGAAGATTAATTTCCGGAATGAAGCTGGCCACGTGAGGAGCGATATAGGCGACCAAAGGGGCAAAAATGGCGAAACTCAAGACTCCGGCTAAAATTCCGTAAAGAATTCCCTCAATAATGTAAGGGCCTCTGATAAAATTATTGGAAGCGCCTACTAATCTCATAATGCCGATAGCGTCCTTGTTGGAATAGATCGCCAAACGGATAGTGTTGAAAGTCACCAAGATGGCGATAATGGCGATGATAAACGTGAGAACGATTCCGCCCCGTTTCGCGGCATCAACGATATTAATCAGCCGTTCAATCACTACTTGGTTTTGAGCGTAACTCACTTTTTCAATTATGGAAGAAAGCGATTCGTTATTTAGATAAGCGGAAATAGCCGCGTATTCTTTCGGGTTATAAGCTTTTATGTTAAGCGAAGCGAGGAGCGGATTTTCTCCAAGTTCTTGGATGGCGGCAATAACGATTGGGTCGTTTTTACGGCGGGCTTGGAATTCGGTTAAGGCCTTTTCTCGAGAAATATATTCCGCTTTTTTGACTTCGCTCAACCCCTCAAGAGATTTCTGAAGTTTTAAAATCGCGTCTTCGGCGGCATTGCTTTTAAAATAAACACTGATGTCTATTTTGTTTTGGACGGAGGCGATAGCGGTTTTGGCGACGACGTTAAAAATTATCAAACCTTGCAGAACGAAAAGGGTTAAAAAAATAACCGCGATAGTAGCCGTGCTCAACCACCCGTTTCTTAAAAAATTCTGAAAACCGTATTTAATTATCCGCGAAAAAGCGACAAACATAATGTATTTGATAATTCTACTTTCTAATTGGTGAGAATAAAGCGACCGTGTTCTTCATCTCTGATTATTTTACCATTATTTAGGGTAATAACCCGATGACCTAAGGTGTTGATAATTTCCTTATTGTGGGTGGCTAAAATTATGATACTGCCCATTTCGTTAAGTTTCATCAGAAGTTTGATTATTTCCCAGGTATTAAAAGGGTCAAGGTTGCCGGTCGGTTCGTCGGCGACAATCACTTCGGGCTGATTAATCATAGCTCGAGCAATCGCCACGCGTTGTTTTTCTCCGCCGGATAATTCGTAAGGAAAACTTTGCATTTTATTATCCAAGCCAACCAAATTGAGAATTTGAGGCACAAATTCATTAATTTCTTTTTGGGGTCGGCCTTCCACTTCCAAAGCGAAGGCGATATTTTCAAAAACCGTTTTTCCGTTTAAGAGCCGGAAGTCCTGGAAGATGGTCCCGATAAGCCGGCGATATTTTGGAAGTTGCGAAAATCGCAATTTATTGACTTCGTAAGAATCAAAAATTATTCTTCCGTTAGTCGGTTTTTCTTCCGCGGTAATAAGTTTAACGATAGTGGATTTGCCGGACCCGGAGCGGCCGACGATAGAAACGAATTCTTTGGGATTTATTTTAAAACTGACGTTTTCTAAAGCGGTTGAGTGTTTGTTATAGGTTTTGGTTATGTTTTGGAAAGTAATCATATTTGAAGCATTCATAAATGCCTTATTATTTTATCATTTTTTGACGAATTTATCAAGATTTCCTTCCAAAACATCATTAACATTACTGGTTTTAACGCCGGTTCGGTGGTCTTTGGCCATTTGATAAGGATGAAGGACGTAGGAACGTATCTGGTGTCCCCAGTCGGGAGTTACTTTGGTCCGAAGGTTGCTTAATTCTTTTTCCTGACGCTCGGTCATTAATTTAAAAAGCTTGGCCTTGAGCAATTTCAGAGCTTGTTCCCTATTTTGGCCCTGGGAGCGTTCAGCTTGCGAGGCGGCGACCAAACCGGTCGGCAAATGGATAAGCCGGACCGCGGTTTCTCTTTTATTAACGTTTTGACCGCCCGGGCCGCTGGAACGGCAGAGTTCTATTCTCAAATCCTCATCGGGAATAGTTAGCTTTTTTTCTTCCAATTCCGGCAGTTCCGGCAGAGCTTCAACCAGGGCAAAAGAAGTATGGCGAAGTTTTTTGGCGTCAAAGGGAGAAATTCTAATCAAGCGATGCACTCCGGATTCGTTTTTAAGCAGTTCGTAGGCGTTTTCTCCGATTATTTCCAGAGTATTGTCGTTGATCAGCCGAATTTTCCAATTATGGCGTTGGGCGTATTTTTGATACATTCTTAGCAACATTTCCACCCAGTCTTTGGCGTCTTCTCCCCCGACACCGGCGTAAATAGAAATAGTTGCCGCATTTTGATTAATCATATATTATATTCTTATTATACTCTTATTTTAAAACAAGCAAAAACTCAATGAATTCTTTCATTAAAAGCAGAAAAAACATACTTTTGAGTTTTCGGACCGCCTGGCAAGGCATGAAAATGGTTCTTGTTCAGGAGCCGTCGTTTAAATACATGTTATTGCTGGCGGCAATAACGATTGGGGCGATGTTTTATTTCCCGACCAGCCGGACTGAAAAGGCCGTTCTTTTGGCCATGATTTTTTCGGTGCTTATTTTAGAGCTCATCAATTCGGCAATGGAACGTTTTCTGGATTTTCTTCAGCCTGCTGAAGATATCCGCGTCAAAAAAATAAAAGACCTTCTTGCTTCCATCGTGCTTCTGGTCTCTTTAGGAGCGGCGATTATCGGCTTCCTTGTCTTTCTACCTTATATTTTTAGATTAGATTTCTAAATGAGCCGGAGGCGAGAATCGAACTCGCGACCTCTGCTTTACGAAAGCATCGCTCTGCCAACTGAGCTACTCCGGCTTTGATGGGATAATTTAGCGGGATACGGGAGTCGGACCCGTCTTTCTACCTTGGGAAGGTAACGTTGAACCGCTCAACTAATCCCGCGTCAAGACCTCGTTTTGCCAGTAAAATTCAGGAATTAGAATTATCGGTTGGTAGGATTTTCTAATTTCTTCAAGCTTAATCCCCTGTTCTTTGGCGGTTTCTGTCTTGGCTTGAGGGATTAAAACCAGGTTTCTGAAGTCCTCTAATGATAAATTATAAAGAACTTGGCTGGCCTTAGCAACTTCGTTGTTGATGGCCAACTTGATTAGTTTTTCATCAACTAATCGTTTTAATTCTTTTTTTCCTAATTTTTTAATCAGAATTTCATTGATGATTTTATCTTCAATCAGCTTATCTAAAACCGCCCGTTTGATTTCTTTTTGAAATCCGCTTTCGTTAATCGGCGCGCTGGTAGCGTAGACGGAAAAAGTTTTTTGATAATAAAACAAAGAACTGGCGATGACTTTATTGAATTGCCGGCTGGTGATAATGGATTTTGAGACCAAAACGACCGGATAAAGACCCAGTCCCAGAAGAATAAAAGACAATAGGATCAAAATCCCAACAGCCCAAATGATTATTTGCTTACCGGTTTTCATTATTTTTATTCGGAATAATAATCATCAGTTTTTCGTCCGGCTGGCGATAATTAAACAGCGATTTTAATTCTTTCGCCAGATTTTCCGGGTGGCTGAAGTATTCAATGTCTTTTTTGATAACCAAGTTTTCTCTTATAAGCGCTTCGGCATTGGTTTCAAGGTTGTTGACTCGGGATTCTAAATGGCGGCTTTGTTTTTCCAGGTTTAAAAGACCCCAGCTTAAAAAACCGATTACAATAATCAAGGTCAATATTTTCAGAAAGTTAAATATATTTTTCATTATCATATTTTTAGCAAAGCGAGGTTGATAATCAGGCGGGCCGGCGGATTATCGTTTTGATATTCGTAAATGTAGCTTTGGCTTTCCTGCCATTTGTAGCCGGAAGGCGCTTCAATGGCCACTTTTAATTTTCCGTCTACTCCGGACTGTTTGTCAAAAACGAATTGGTAAATTTGGCCTGTTTTTAAAAGACGATAGGCAGTCGCGGGCGTTTCGTATTTGGCTTCTAAGGTTTTTGTTTTGCCGGCCGGCAGATTGAACCAGGTGGCCCAGACCGTTTTGCCGGATTCCTTGCCTGCCCAGATATTAAAATCTTCCGAGAATTGTTGTTCTTTTTCTATTGCCAGGAGATCGGGATCTTCCTGATAATTATTTTTTTGATAGTCAACGGGCGGTTTAACGGTTTTTTGGCTGTTGCCGCTAAGATTGACAAGCCGCGATTCGGGCGAGGTGAAAATCTTCAGGAAATTCTGATTGGCGGCTCGCCACCAATAATCTTTCTCGGCGCTGCCGGAATGAGTCCTTTTTATTTTTAATTGATTGCTGGCCTTGCCGTTGTCGTCCAGGTTGATGTCTAGATTAATTTCCTGATTAACAAAGAAATCGCTTTTTCCGCCGGCAATGTTGGCGTTGACCACCGCCAAATAACTGCCCCAGAAATTATCGGGTAATTTATAAACTCCTCCGTCAAAACCGTTTTGGCTGAAAAAATTCTGGAGCCGCGGCTCTTTGGCAAAAAACATAACGTCTTTTTGACTTAAATGAAATTTAAGTTTTTCCGTAAGTTCTTTTTTTTGCCCCTCGTTAAAATTATTTATTTTTTCCAAAAGAACAGGCGTCAAAACCTTAAGAACGCGTTTGGGTTCGCCTCGCGTTTTATCGGCGCCGGCTTCAACTTCTTTTTGAATCTCTTTTAAGAAATTGTTTTGGTTGATTTCAAATTGATAATCGGACAATTTTATCGGCCCGCTAAGCCCTAGGACGCTTTCCAAAACTTTGATATTTAAGGCGACCACTCCGGAAAACCGGATATTTTTTTCCTGGTAAATTTTAGAGGCCTCCAGGAATTCCGTCACCTTTTTGGCGGAGAGAGGAAAATCAAAAAACCAATTGGCGTCCCGAGCGCCCCAGCCGGTCGTGATGACTTGAAGCGGCAGGGGCGGGACGACTTTCTTTTCTAATTGGCCGTCAGGATCGTAAATGTCTCGAACATCCATATTGGCCAACTTGCCGGAGCTTATTGTTAAGTCCGCGTAACTTCCCAAAAAACCCCCAGCCGGTCTGATTTCAGCCGGATTTTGAAAAAAAACCAGCCAATGAATATCGTTTTTTGATTGGAGAATATCCAACAGACCGGCTAATCCGTCTTCCAACTGATAAAACTTCGCGTTGTAATCTAGATAACCGTTAGTCAGGTCTCGGTTAATTTGGTTGAGATTGAAAAAATTCACTTTAAGAAAGGCCATTTTATCGCTCATGGAAGCTATCTGATTGCGGATTGAATTGGCGGCTTGGCCGATTTTGCCGATTTCCTTTTGGAGGTTTTTGATTATTTCGGTTAATTTTTGACCGCCGCCGTTTAAAAAAAGGTTTAATCCATTTGTTTGGAGAGTTTCTAAATTTCGGGAAACGGCTAAAGCCGATTGATTCAAGATTAGGGTTCTGCCAAAAAATCCGCCCCAGTTTATAATTTTGGTTAAATGAAAACGCTGAAAATTATTTTGAATGGCAGTTAGTTCGGAATTATTTTTTTCAAAAAAGATAATTGCTTTTTGGGGTTCAAGATTATTTAAGGCCGTCAGGGCTTGCTGAAAATTGTCGGCGATTAAACCGGCTTTTGCCAGGATAAGGGTTTTGGGATTGCCGAATTTCAGAAAAATCAGAGAACCGGCAAGCGTTGAGACCAGAATGACAATACCCAGGCCGGTTAAAATTATTTTGGGAAAAGAAATTCGGTTCGGCCGCCGGACAGAAATTTTGCGGCATTTTTTTCCGATAGTATTTTCAAAAAAGAAATTTGATTGGAAATTTTGTTGGTTTGGTTTAAGTGGCGGGGCGGATGCTTTCAGGGGATGTTTGATGTCGGCGAGGGTCGGGAAAATATTTTTTTTAGGGGCTATTTTCATCTCTTCTATTATAACCGATAAAAGAAAACATTATAAAGTTAGTTTGGAAAATACTTTGATTGTTTGCTGGGCGGTTTCGGCCCAATTAAATCTTTGAAGATTTTTAAAACCGGCTTCTTGAAGGCGTTTTCGGAGATTTTGGTCGGTTAGGAGATTTTTCAAGATT
>MFKM01000007.1:6458-19032 GCA_001779575.1 Candidatus Jorgensenbacteria bacterium RIFCSPLOWO2_12_FULL_42_11 | reverse complement strand
GGGGTTATTTGACCAAAGACAGAATTGTTGGTTTGGCTAAAATAAGGATCTGGCCTTTCACGGCGGCTATGGCTTTCGGCAGGCCGACATACTAACAATCAAAATGAAACCTTCCAAAAAATCAAAACTAACTTTTCAGGCGCCCAAAGGAATGTCCGATATTCTTCCCAAAGACCAGATTTGGTGGGAAAGAATTTTGGAAGTGGGGAGAGAAGTAAGTTCTTTGTACGATTTTTCTTTGATTGAAACTCCGCTTTTGGAATCAGCCGGTCTTTTTGAGGCTTCTTTGGGCGAATCAAGCGATGTTGTGGAGAAGCAGATGTTTGTTTTTGAAAGCAAGGGGGGGCAGCGGCTGGCGCTTCGGCCGGAGGCCACGGTTTCCATTTGCCGGGCCTATCTGGAGCATCACCTGGGTTATTACGCCCACCCCTTAAAAGTGTTTTATTACGGGCCGATGTTTCGCTATGAACAACCCCAGGCCGGACGCTGGCGGCAATTTCATCAATGGGGATTTGAAATTTTAGCCGACAATCATTCGGTTTATGACGCTCAAATAATTCTTGCCATTCATCGTTTCTTTAATTTGTTGAAAATTAAAGATATAAATTTTCGGATCAACACTATCGGTTGCCGCGTCTGCCGTCCCAACTATCGGAAAAAACTCTTGGAATATTACCGGCCGTTGAAAAAAGAGCTCTGTGAAGATTGCCAGCGTCGTTTGGAGAACAATCCTTTTCGGCTGCTTGATTGTAAAAACGAAAATTGCCGGGCCTTGCGGTCTTCGGCGCCGGTTATTCTTAATCATCTTTGCCAAAATTGCAATAATCATCTTCAGGAGGTTTTAGGATTTATTGAAGATAACAACTTGCCCTACGTTTCCGACCCTTATTTGGTGCGGGGCCTGGATTATTACAACCGCACGGTTTTTGAAATGGAAGTGCCGGAATTAAAAACAACGCTGGCGGCGGGAGGGCGTTATGATTACCTGATGGAGGTTATCGGGGGACAGAATTTGTCCGGCGTCGGCGGGGCCATCGGCATTGAAAGGATCATTGAAGTGATGAAACAACAGGAAATCAACCCTGACGTGAAAACCAGACCCCGAGCTTTTTTTATTGCCGTAGGAAACCAGGCTGAAAAATCAGGATTGGTTTCGGTGGAAAACATGCGGCGAGCCGGTATCGTTGTCAGCGAATCTTTGGGTAAAAAATCCCTTAAAGCCCAACTGAAAGCCGCTAATAAAAAGAAAGCTTCTTTGGTTTTGATTCTGGGCCAAAAAGAAGTTTTTGAGGAAACGATTATTATCAGGGACATGGCCTCCGGCGTCCAAGAAACCGTTCTCTTGAGCAAATTAATTGAAGAAGTGAAGAAAAGACTGCATTAAAATTTATTACCGTAATTACAGCAAGTATTATGGATTGTTTATTTTGTAAAATAATAAAAAAAGAAATACCCGCCGAAATTATTTATGAAGACGACCGGAGTTTAGCTATTTTGGATATTAATCCCCGGGCGCCAGGTCACGCCATGGTTATGCCCAAAATTCACAGTCAGACAATTTTGGATTTGCCGGAAAATAAATTGGGCTTGCTTTTTGAAGCGGTGAAAAAAGTTGCCGGCTTGATCCAAAAAGGCCTTAAGCCCGAAGGGTTTACTATCGGGATTAATCAAGGTAGAATAAGTGGCCAGGTCATTGACCATCTCCATGTTCATGTTATTCCCAGGTTTGAAGGCGACGGCGGCGCTTCAGTTCACAGCGTGGTCAATAATCCGCCCAAAGAGTCGTTAAAAGACATAGCCGATAAAATAAAAGTTAAAAGCTAAATAAAAATGGAAATTAGAAAAAAAGAAAAAGAATCAACGGTTGGTCTTCTTTACCGCTTTAATCTGAAAATGAGGCAAAGCGGAATTTTACGCGAAGCGAAAAAACGGCGTTTTTATCATCGGCCGGTCAATCGCCGCCGCAAACGGGTTGCGGCTATTTACCGCGTAGCCAAGAAGAAAGAAACCGAAAAGGCCAAGAAAATGGGAGAAGTGTAATTAAGCGCGATACCGCGATATTTTTTCACCTCATAAAAGAGAAGCTAAATCGCGCCGCGTTTACGTTATCGGGTATGAATAGAATTTCAGTTATCAGCTTAGACGACAAATACCGTTTTTGCGAGCAAAAAATAAAAAGAATAACCCGAAAATTTTTTCGGTTGCTGAAAAAAGATAATTGTTCCGTAGATTTTTTTTTAATTACCGGCTCCAAAATGAAATTTTTGAATAAAAAATTCAGAAATAAAAACAAAACCACCGACATCCTCACTTTTGTTGAGCCTGAAAATTTTCCTCACCCGGAGTCAAAATTAAAATTTCTCGGAGAAATATATCTAAACCCCGATTGTATATCGCGAAACGAATTCGCGCCGATGATCGCTCACGGCTTGCTTCATTTGTTCGGTTTTCAACACCAGGAAAAAGGTGATAGCATAAAGATGGAGGCTCGGGAGAAATTTTTAATATCTAATCTTTGAATTACGAAATTACGAAATGTATCAAGCAAACACAAAATTCTTTCTGAAACCCAAACGGAAGCGCAGTCCCTCCGCTCGCGAGAGGAGGGACGTGAGCGGGTTGAAGAAAGAATTTTGTGTTTGCCTAATTTCGTAAAAAGATCTAATGTCAAACATCATTACCGGTTTAGATATTGGTTCGGCTAGCATCAAAGCGATTGTGGCGGAAATAAAAAATAACGGCCGCCTTTTGGTTTTGGCGGCTTTAAAACAACCGTCAGCCGGATTTCGGAAGGGAGTTTTGGTTGATTTTGCAGAAACCACTGTTGCTTTAAGAAATATTATTAGTGATATTCGGACGATTTCTCCTAAAGCCGTTAAAAATGTCTATGTTAACGTTAATGGAGTTAATATCAAATCCTGCCTTTCAAAAGGAATAGCCGGCGTCAGCCGGGCCGACAGTGAAATTCGCCGCGATGACATTGAAAAGGCAATTCAGTCCTCCCGAGCGGTTAATTTGTCATCGAATTACATAGTGCTTCATAACATCACCCGGGAATTTTTTGTTGACGGCATCGGGGGCATTCAGGACCCTTTAGGAATGACCGGCACCAGGCTGGAGGTCAATAGCTTAGTGATTGGCGCTTTCAGCCCCCTTGTTCACGACTTAATCAAATGTTTGGAACGGAACGGGGTATCCGTCAGCGGGTTGATTTTTGGCCCTTTAGCCGCCAGCGAAGCGGTTTTGTCAAAGCAGCAAAAAGACCTGGGGGTTTTAATGGTGGATATCGGGGCGGGCATTTCCGGCTTGGCTATTTACGAAGAGAATAAAATTCTTAAAACTATCAGTTTGCCTATCGGAGCCGGCAATATTACCAATGATATCGCAATCGGTTTAAGGATTTCTATCGCCGCGGCCGAAAAAGTAAAATTAACTTACGGTTTCGCTTTTGCCAAAGAAACCTCGCGCCGCGAAGTTTTCAATTTGCAAGAAATCGACAGTTCAATGAAAGGAGAAATTTCCAAGCGTTTTCTCTCGGAAATCATTGAAGCGCGACTTGCCGAAATCTTTGAAATCATTAATAATGAAATCAAGAATTTGGGTCATAAAATTGATTTTCCGGCTGGCGTGGTTATCACCGGCGGCGGGGCCAAACTGCCCGGAATAGTTGATTTGGCTAGGCAAGAATTGAGACTGCCGGTTCAAATTGGCCTTCCGGAACTGGCTAATTTTGACGTTAAGGATTCTGTTTCCACTGATTTAATCAGCGACCCCGAATTCGCTACGGCTGTGGGTTTGACTGTTTACGGTCTTAACCAGGAAGGATTTTCCCGCCTCTCGGTTTTTAAAAGATTTTTACAAAGCTTGATACCTTAATTTTAAATTTAATGGTAAAAAATAAAAAAATTTCTCAAGGTTTCACTCTCGCTAATATCAAAGTGGTGGGCGTGGGCGGCGCCGGCGGGCATATTATAACCAGGATGGCCCAGAAAGAGGGCATTAAAAACGCGGAGTTTATTGCCATCAATACCGATGCCCAGGATTTGGAACACACTCAAGCTCGCAAAAAAATTTATATCGGCAAAACTTTGACTAAGGGTTTGGGAGCGGGAATGAACCCGGAATTAGGCAAGCAAGCCGCCGAAGAAAACCGTTCTGAAATCAGCGAAGCGCTTCAAGGGTCAGACGTCATTTTTATTACCGCGGGTTTGGGCGGAGGAACCGGTTCTTTCGGTTCGGGGGTGGTTGCCGACATCGCCCGGGAAATGGGCGCTTTGACCATAGCCGTAGTTACTAAGCCGTTTGCTTTTGAAGGAGCCCAGCGGATGAAAATTGCCCAAGAAGCGTTGGCTCAGCTTAAAACCAAGGTGGATACTTTGGTGGTCATTCCCAATGACCGGATTTTTAATATTATTAATAAAGACACTTCCATTATTAAGGCCTTTGAATTCGTTGATGATATTTTAAAAAACGCTGTCCAGGCCGTTACCGAACTGATTGTCTCGCCGGGAATTATCAATCTTGATTTTGCCGATATTAAGGCGGTAATGAAAGACGCCGGTCCGGCCATCATCGGTATCGGAGTTGTATCGGGAGCGGATCGGGCGGCCAAGGCGGTAGATATAGCCGTCAACTCTCCTTTACTGGAAGCCTCTATTGATGGCGCTAAGGGCGTTCTTTTCAGTATTTCCGGCGGCCGGGATCTTAAAATGAGCGAAATCCAAATCATCGCCAAAATTATTTCCGATACCGTTGATCCTGGAGCTAAAGTAATTTTTGGCGCTTATTATGACCGTCGGCTTCCCGTAAAACATCTTAAAGTGACTATCATCGCCACTGGTTTTGGTTTCAATAATTTGCCTCAAACGACTAAGCCGGTTTCTTTGTTTAGTTCGCGTCAAAGCGAAGTCGTGGTGGAATTTTCGGAGTCGGACAATCAGAAAGAAGAAGCAATTGAAGAAAAAATTAAGATTACGGAAAAAACAGAAATTCCTTCTTTCTTGCGACGCAAGAAACATCGCTAAAGGAGAATCTGGAATATAGAATATAGAATTTGGAATACGGAGAATAATATTGCAAAGACAAAAATTATTCTAAATTCTAATTTTCGTGGGTAAATGCCTTTCGCATTTTTTTTGGATGGAAGATAGTTGTTCTTGGCTAAAGGGTTTTATTTTTTTAAATTTTTGATTAATGGTTTTCTCTGGCCGGAAATTTTGTAAATAATATATTTTAGCGGGGGATAGCTCTTTGGCGATTTGTAAAATGTCCTTTTTGGTATGGACACCGGGCACCACGGTCGTGCGAAACTCGTAATCAATCCCAGAATTCTTAATCATCTCAATACTGTTTTTTATTTTATTCAAATCCACTTTTACCCCAGTCGCTTTATCGTGTTTTAAGAATTGGAATTTAGAATTTGTTTGGAAATTGGAAATTGAAAATTGAAAATTTGGCTCCAGCTCCAAAGGAGCCTTAATGTCCATAGCTACGTAGTCTATCAATTTTTTTTTAATTAGATTCTTTATCATCGCAGGATTGTAGCCATTGGTGTCTAATTTTACGGAGTAGCCGGCTCTTTTTATTTTTTTGATAAAATCCGGCAGTTCTTTGTTTGCGGTTGGTTCGCCGCCGCAAATCACTACCCCTTCCAATAGCTTTTTTCTTTGGGTTAAAAAATCAAAAAAATATTTTTCGGAAATTTTTTTGTTTTTTTTGATTTTTTCCGGCAGAACCAATTCTGGATTATAGCACCACGGGCAAGAAAAATTACAGCCAATCAAAAAAACCGTGGTTGCAATTTTGCCCGGATAGTCAATTAAGGTAAGTTTTTGAAGACCGCCAATGAACATAAATCATGCAATACGCAACACGATAATATACTTAATGCCTCATGATTTGTGTTTCAAGGCGAATGTTTTTCGTTCTTTAAATTCTTGTTGTTTGCCTATATTCCACTGCGATACGGGGCGAAGATACCCAACAATTCTGGAATAAACCTCGCAGGGTTGTTTAATGACGCATTGGGGGCATAATAAATGTTCGCCGGTTAGATAGCCGTGGCTGGGGCAGATTGAAAAGGTGGGGGTCAGAGTGATGTAGGGCAGGTGAAAATTCTCAAAAATCTTCTTGACTAAATTTTTTACTGATTGGTCGTTAGGCATTTTTTCTCCTAAAAAGAGGTGAAGAACGCTACCACCGGTGTATTTGCATTGAATTTCATCTTGGAGTTTCAGGGCTTCAAAAGCGTCATCGGTGTAGTTGACCGGGAGTTGGCTTGAATTGGTATAATAGGGCATCTTCTGTGTTCCGGCGGTAATGATATCGGGGTATTTTTCTTTGTCTTTTAAGGCTAAACGGTAGCTCGTGCTCTCGGCTGGGGTTTGTTCTAAATTGTAAAGATTCTCCGTTTCTTTCTGATACCCAACCAATTTTTCTCTCATGAAGTCTAAAATTTCCAGAGCGAAATCCCTTCCTTTTTTTAAAGCAATATTCTCGCCAAGAAAATTTAAAAGGGCCTCGTTCATTCCCAGTAAACCGATGGTGGCAAAGTGATTGGCGTAGTAAGCATTTTTCATTTTTTTTACCCCCGAGAGATAAAATTTTGAATAAGGATATAAACCTTTCTCAATAAAGTTTTCCACGGCTTTTCTTTTTATTTCTAAACTTTCCTTAGCCAAATCCATTATTTTT
The DNA here is from genome assembly GCA_001779575.1 of Candidatus Jorgensenbacteria bacterium RIFCSPLOWO2_12_FULL_42_11. GTDB lineage: Bacteria > Patescibacteriota > Minisyncoccia > UBA6257 > MFKM01 > MFKM01. Next base: position 12,339 of record MFKM01000007.1, on the reverse strand, counting down.
GCCAATCTTTCAAAAAATTCTTTTTTGGTTTTAGATAGATAACCTATCCGCGGCAAATTTATGGTAGCCACGCCAATACTGCCGGTGAGGGGGTTGCTTCCGAACAGCCCGCCGCCGCGTTTAAGAAGTTCAGTATTGCTTAAACGAAGCCGGCAACACATGCTTCTCACGTCTTCTGGTTTCATGTCGGATTGGATAAAATTTGAGAAGTAATTTACTCCGTATTTGGCTGTGGCTTCCCACATCGGTTTTAGGGCTGGATCGTCCCAAGGAAAATTTTTAGTGATATTAATCGTAGGAATAGGAAAAGTGAAAGGCCTTCCTTTGGCATCTCCCTCCATTAATACCTCATAGAAAGCGCGATTCAAGATGTCCATTTCTTCTTGAAATTCTTTGTAGGATTCTTTTTGGGGCTGGCCGCCAATAATTATCGGCAGATTAGCGAGAGAGGACGACGGGGAAATGTCTAGGGTGATGTTGGTGAAAGGGCTTTGGAAACCGACTCTGGTTGGAATGGCGCAATTAAAAATAAATTCTTGAATGCTCTGCTTGACTTGCTGATAATTCAAATTGTCATATCTAATAAAAGGCGCTAAGAGGGTGTCGAAATTACTTACTGCTTGCGCTCCCGCGCTTTCCCCTTGGAGCGTGTAGAAGAAATTAACCAACTGGCCTAAAGCGCTCCGAAAATGCTGGGCCGGCTTGGCTTCCACTTTCCCTGCCACTCCGCCGAAACCTTTCACTAATAAATCATATAAATCCCAGCCGCAGCAATAGGTCGCCAAAGAATCCAAATTATGAATATGAAAATCGCCGCTTTCTACCGCTTCTCTGATTTTTTCGGGATAAATTTTATTAAGCCAGTATTTTTTGGTAACCGCCGAAGTGACGTAATGATTGAGTCCCTGCAGGGAATAAGCCATATTGGCGTTTTCTTTGACCTGCCAATCCAGTTCGGAAATATATTGGTCAACCATCTCTACCGCTTCATCAATGGCCGCTGTCGCTTCTCGTATTTTTCGGCGTTGTTCTCGATATAAAATGTAGGCTTTGGCTGTTTCCGCATAATCTTCCAAAATTAGAACTTCTTCGACAATATTTTGGGTTTCTTCAACGGTGGGAATTTCTGTTTTTTTAAAACGGCGTTTCATCAGGCCGACTACCTTGTCGGAGAGTTTTTTCGCTTTTTTGCCGCTACCTTGATTGGCAGCGGTTAGGGCTTTGCCGATGGCTTGGGTGACTCTTTCTTGTTCAAATTTTACTATTCTGCCGTCTCTTTTTTTGATTTCTTGAAACATGTTAATTTATTCTATCATAAACAAATTAATTAAACCATTTTATTTTAATGAAATTATGTAGTATTATAATAATAATAGAGTATTCGGCTCTTTTAAAAAGGAGGTGAAGATGGAAGCGTTAAATGTCTTGGAAAACAAGATTTTAGGCCAAGAAGAAATTAGACAAATTATTCCTCATCGGGGAAGATGGTTGCTCTTAGATGAAATTGTGAAGATACAAGAAAAATTCATCATCGCTATAAAAACATTTACCATGGAAGAGTGCGAAGGGCATTTCGGAATAGCGCCCGGACACTTGATTTGCGAGGCCTTGGCTCAAGCAGGCGCCGCCTTGGTTCTAAGTCGTTGTCTCCATAAGGAGAAAATGATCTTTCTGGTGCGCACCAGGGCAGATTTCCTTGTTCCGGTAATGCCCATGGAAAAAACAACATTAGAGGTTGAATTGGTTAGAGAAAAAATGGGGATGTGTTTTTTCAGGGGAAGGGCTTTGGTTGGACTTCGAAAAAGTGTCGAATGGGATGGCGTGGGGACACTAAGATAGGGTTAAATTTATTTTAAATGGCCTCGCTTTGACTTTCGTCGGCGGGGCTTTTTTTTCAGGAAAATTGTAGTAAAATAATCTTTGATGCAAAAAGAAATTCTAAAAAAGAAAGGCGAAAAGGTGGTTTTGCTGGGGAATGAGGCCCTTATCAGGGGCGCTTTGGAATCCGGCGTTCAATTTATTTCCACCTATCCGGGCACGCCGGCTTCCGAAATCGGCAATATTTTTCATCAATTTTTTCAGTCTCGAAAATTAGACAAGAATACGTATTTTGAATTTTCGGTTAATGAAAAAATAGCGCTGGAAGCGGCCGCCGGAGCTTCTTTCAGCGGGTTGCGGTCTTTGGTGGCGATGAAAAATTTCGGTTTGAATGTGGCTTCCGACTTTTTATATCCTCTAGTTTACTCCGGAGTTAAGGGCGGCTTGGTGTTGGTGGTAGCCGATGACCCTTCCTGTTGGAGCTCGGCTCAATCGGAAGACAACAGCCGGGGTCATGTTCTAAAAGCCCATATTCCCACCCTGGAACCGTCAACGCCGCAGGAATGCAAGGAATTTATAAAACTAGCTTTCAATCTTTCCGAAGAATTTAAAATTCCGGTGATGATCAGGGAAACCACCCGGGTGGCTTTTCAAGCCGATACTGTTGTTTTGGGCGAAATCAAAAAAGGGGGGGGTAGAGCCCAATTCATAAAAAATCCCGACCAATTCGTGACCATGCCTCCTCGGGTTTTGGAAATGCACCGGGAACTTTTAAACAAAATTAAAATTATCAGAGAAAAAATTTCCGAAAACTCTCCCTTGAATTTTATTGAAAAACATCCGGCCAAAATCGGCCTTATTGCTTCCGGCGCTTGTTATTTATACGCCAAAGAATCCTTAAAAGAACTTGATTTAAAATTGCCTCTTTTGAAGCTGGGGTTTTTTTATCCGTTGCCGGAGAAAAAGATCAGGAATTTTATCAAAAATCTAGACCAGGTTTTGGTGATTGAAGAATTAGAGCCTTATTTGGAAAAAGAAGTGGAAAGGTTGGCCAAGGAGGCAAATCCGGAATTGAAAGTTAACGGCAAGAACCTTTTGCCGGAAGTGGGGGAAATAAAGCCCGAAGACGTTATTTTAGCTGTTTCAAAATTAACCGATAAAAAAATCAAATTTGATTTTAAAAAACATAAAAAAGATTTTCAAAAAATAAACCTTCCCAAAAGAGAACCGCGTTTTTGCCCGGGCTGTCCTTATAATTTTGTCTATTCAATTTTGAGAAGAGTCGCTCCGCAAAATACTATTTTTGGGGGTGAAATCGGCTGTTATATGCTGGCTCACTATCCGCCTTATGAAACGCAGGATTATCTTTATTGCATGGGTTCGGATATTTCCATCGCCCACGGGATTAAAAAATCAATTGAGCAATCAACGGGAGAAATTTCAAAACAGAAAATTATCGCTTTTGTCGGCGATTCCTCGTTCTTTCACGCCGGCATCCCGCCCTTGATCAACTGCGTTTTTAACAAGTCAAACCCCTTGATAATCGTCATGGACAACGGAACCACGGCCATGACCGGCCACCAGCCCAATCCCGGCATGACCGAGCTTAGAATTGAAGAAATTGTCCAAGCTTGCGGAGTCAAAAACGTTAAAATAGTGGACCCGGCCAATATCAAAGAATTTGAAAAAACCGTCAAAGATTTTCTGGGCAAGAAAGAAGTTTCGGTGATTATTTCCAGGCGCCCCTGTATTTTTTGTTAAATTTAGCCAATTCGTTCAAACAAATATGAATAAGAATCCATCAAATAAATATTCGCGAAAACCAGAATCCGGATTAACGGATATTCGTGATTTTAACGGAGTTATCGTTGGCACCGGCGGTCAGGGCCAAATTACCTTGCTTCAGGTTTTGGCTCAAGCCGCCCGGTTTGAAGATTTAGATTTCAAAACTTCCGAGCTTCACGGTCTCTCCCAGAAAGGCGGTCCGGTTGAAGTTCATTTTAGATTCGGAAAAAATATTTTTTCGCCATTGGTTAAAGAAGGGGGAGCGGATTTAATAATTTCCCTAGAAAGACAAGAAGCCTTGAGGGCTTGTTATTACGCTTCCAAAGAAGCCAAAACCGTATTTTTAGTGAATGATTTATTATTGCCGATTCTTGGCCAGAAGCCTTTTCTCAAAGAAGAAATCTCAAAAGTTCTCAAGAAATTTTCCGAAAAAACGATTTTTGTCCCGGCTTCGGAAATTTGCCAAAAAGAATTTCAAGCCGCTATCGCCGCCGGCATCTTTCTTATTTCCCTGGCTTCGTTTAAAGGCCTTTTGCCGTTGAAGCCGTCTTCTCTCAAAAGGGCCATTCAGAAAAATATTAAAGCCAAGTACCTTGAACTCAATTTAAAGATTTTTGAGTTAGCCCGCGAAAAAGCCAAGAATTTTGATTTTTAAGGCTTGGTTATTGAATCTCGTATCTTAAGGTCATTGTTACCGTTACTTCTTGAGATCCCGCCTCAATAGTTGGGGCGGCTTCGCCTCCCGCGCCGGCGGCTTTCATTGTTTCATAGCCATAATATATCGGCGTTGAACCTTCTTCTATTGAAAGCAGGCGGCCCAGCCGGAAACCGCCGGCCTTGGCTATTGAAACCGCTTTTGTTTTGGCTTTGGCAATGGCTTCGTTTCGGGCCTGGTCCTGGACCAAGGTTTGGTCGTCAATAACGAAAGAAAGCGAAGAAACTTCATTGGCGCCTTTTTGGACAACACCCGCGAGAATATCGCCGATTTTTTTGAAATCTCTTATTTTTACCGAAATTGTTTGATTAACGGTATAGCCAACTATACTTGGCGGCGGACACGGCGTCGCGCTGTTTTCGGAACGCGAACAATTATAATATTGATAACGCGGTTCTAAGCTGTAATTGGCAGTTTTGATATCCTTCGCTTCAACGCCATTGGATTTTATAAATTCAATAGCCTGGTTCATTTTTTCGGTATTTTCTTTTTGTAAATCGGCGATGTTTTTTTCGCCTTCGGTTTTAACGCCGAAAGAAAATTGAGCCACATCAGGGATAACTACGATTTTCCCCTCGGCTGAAACCGGAAAACTGCGAAACGATGACGGCTGAATGGACTTGGAAAATGTATTAACGTAACTGGTTGCCGCGGAGGCAAAAATAAACAATACCGCGATAATGGCAACGCCTAAATAATCTTTTATTTTATTGTTCATCTTTTCATTATAAAAGCATATTCATCAAAAAACAAATCCCGCTCCGATGATCATCGGAGCGGGACACAAACAAGACTTATCTAGCGATTAAAATCTCTTTTCGGAGGTCGGCGCTTGGAGTAGCATTCCCGACAATAAATGTCTGAACCTTCGCGGGGCTGAAACGGGAGTTCGGTGATAGCTGTTCCGCATTCAGCGCATTTCCAATTTCCTTGGACCATCTGGCGCTGAAAACCGCCTTCTCTGTTTTGGTAATCCACGATAAATTAAATTAACAATTTTTTACTTAACTAAATATTTTTCTAAATATTCTACGTTAAATGTTTTTTGTTAATTACTATAATTAATGATACGACCTTTTCCTAAAAATAGGATAATAAAATTATACTCCTCCGGCAATTTTTTTGTCAATCTTTTCTTTGACAATAAAGTTTCGCGTTAGGGCTGGAAAGCTTCGGTGAAGATAAATAGCATTAATCCTAACAAAGACTGGGGACCGAGAAAGCCGCTGGGAGGCGACATTTCGTCGCTAGGCGGCGGGGGAGTGGGGGCGATTGGCAGTTGTTCGCTGGGTTGATTTAGCGGCATCATCATCTGGTTTTGCATCTGGAGTTGCATCTGAAGTTGTATTTTTTGCTGGCATTCTTCTTGGGTTTTGCAGCCGTCCGGGCCTGTCGGCGGGAACCCGCTGGGTTGTCCTTCCTGGCCGGAAGGCATAGCGCCTGGCAGAAATTGCTGGCTACCGCCGGAGCCGAAATTCTTACATTCATCAAGATGAGACTCGCAGTATGCCCGGCACTCTTCCGGCCCTTTGCATCCTCCGGGACCGGCTTGTTGGGGCATCA
>MFKM01000007.1:0-6424 GCA_001779575.1 Candidatus Jorgensenbacteria bacterium RIFCSPLOWO2_12_FULL_42_11 | reverse complement strand
TTGAAATTTTTGACATTCTTCGGGAGTCCTGCAGCCGCCCGGGCCTGTTTGTCCCGGTCCTCGCATCATCCCTTCGGCTCCCGGTTCTCCCGATCCGGGCGGGGGACCCATTTTTTCAAAACAAGTTTTCATTTGGTCGCCGATTTCTCTGGACGGCATTGCCGTTCCGCTTTTGATTTTTTCAATTTTTTCTTCGCCGACCAATGATTTGAGGCAGTCGGCAACTTCAGGCGGCATCTGGGACATGGCTTCTTTGAATTGCTGTTTGCCTTCCTCCATCATTTTCAAATCTTTCTCCGGAATCATGCCGTGTTCTTTGCCGAAATTAAAACACGTCTCCTGATTATCGGGATTATTGCAAAAAGTTTCGCATTCTTCTTTGCCTTTGCAGTTGCCCGGGCCCTTGCCGCCGGTTTTTCGAGCCATCGCCGCTTCTTCGGCTGACATAAAGCCAGCCGCTTCGGCGAATTGGAAACATTCTTCAAAATGATCGTCCTGGGAGCAGTAATCGTCGCATTCTTTTCTGCCTCGGCAAGCCGGCGGTTTAATGCCCTTTTTAAGAGCCGCTAACATTTTTTGGGATTCGGCTTTTTCCTGTTCGCCCATAAAACCGGCTTCTATGGCAAAATTCATGCACATCTCCATATTATCCGGAGCAGAACAATACTCGTCGCATTCTTTTCGGCCGCGGCAGGGAGGCGGCCTCACTCCTCTTTTAAGAGCCGCTAACATTTTTTGGGCGTCTTCAAGCTCTTTGCCTTGGATAAAACCCGCTTCCGCGCCGAAAGCGACACATTCTTCCATGTGGTCCGTTTCGTTGCAGTAAACGTCGCATTGTTTTTTATTTCCGCAGAGCGGCGGCTTCACCCCTCTTTTGATGGCGGCTTGAACTTTTTTAGCTTCAGCCAATTCTTCTTTCGGCATCAGATTGTTTTTTTCGGCGAAAGCCACGCATTCATCTATCCGGCTGATGTCGTCGCAATAGTCTTCGCAGGAATCTTTGCCATCGCAACCACCCGGGCCTTTGGCTCCGACGGCCACAAATTTCTTAGCCAGTTCAATGTCTTCCTTGGACATTAAATTATTATTTTCGGCGAAAGCCACGCAGGCCTTTATATTTTCGGGTTTATCGCAATAATTTTTGCAAGCGGTTTCGTTTTGACAGCTGTTTAACTCTTTCACCGGATATTGGATATTCGCGATTCCGGTTGCCTCCTGGGTAAAAGCCACTTTGCTAAATAAAACAGCCGAACCGATTATCGCTATTGCGGAGATAATAATAAAACCAACAAGATATTTTGTTTTCATATTTTTTATTTAAACCCAGTAGTAGAAACTCGACTTGTTAAATTCTTTTTGTTTCTAACTTTTGAAGTTAATAAAATTTTCATAGATTATTTCTTTATTTCGACCCCTAGTGAAACTTCTTTAGGATTTAACAAAAAGCAGTCGAGTTTTCACTACTGGGCAAAAGGGTTGGTTTTAATATCCTTAAAAGGATTGGCTTTGTCAGCCGGATTGACATCGGGTTTGCTTTCCAGGGGGTTTGCCCCTATTGACGGCAAGACGCCTTGGGCCGCGCTTTCGGTTATTATTTCCGTCGCGCTTTTGGCTTCTTCCGGCGCTTTGGTTTCTACTTTTGTTTTAGATTTCTCTAAATTGTTCCAGTAGAAATAGCCCCCAACTCCCAAGCCGATTAATAAAACGACCGAGATTATGACAATAATTGTTTTTTTATTGATATTTTTAATCATAATACGATTATACCATATTGGAATGAAATAATTCGTATTTTTAACTAAGACGGGAAATAATAAAAATAAAAAGCGTTCCCAATAAAGTAAGGCCAATCAGCTTAAAAGAACTGTGTTTGCTGTGGGCTTCGGGCAGAATGTCGCTCGCGCCGATATAAAGCAAAAATCCGGCGAAAAATCCCAGATATAGAATTAAAAAACGCGGCGGCACTTTAAAAAACAATGTTGACAACGCTCCGAAAATCGGAGTTACGGCGTGCAAGAGTAAAAATATTTTGGATTTTTTTAAGCTGTTGTTGTGATTAAACATCAAGCTCACGGTGTTCATTCCGTCGGTGAAACTGTGGGAAATTACGGCAATAGCGATTAACAGGCCCACGGCGGCATTGACCTGGAAGCCGAGTCCGATGCCCACTCCGTCCATAAAACTGTGGCCGGTTAAGGCCAAAGCCGAAGCAATGCCGACGTGCGGATGCTTATGCTCCGCGTACTCGTTTTCATGGGCATGGTGGATAAGGATCGCTTTTTCAAGAATATGAAAAAGCAAAAATCCCGCCACCAGGGCAATCATCGGCTCAATCGGTTCAAAGTCGTTAGTTTTTATTTGCTCAATGATTTCCGGAAAAATTTCAAAACTGACGACCCCAAGCAAAACTCCCGCCGTAAACCCCATAATCAAATGGAGTTTGCTTTTGAATTTTATGGCCAGCAGGCCCCCGAAAAGGATTGAAAGGAAAGTCGCTATGGAAAAGATTATTGGTTGCATTAATTTCAGTATAAACCAACAGTTGTGAATTATGAAATTTTGTCCCTTCGGGACATCTTGCGTAGCAAGACAATGATTTTATTTCTGGAAATATGCCCGGAAATAATATTTATTCGCAAGGAAGACATTCCGAAATACGTGGCGAGGGCTTCAATTATCGCGCGGTTGGCTTTTCCTTGCGCCGGCGGCTCTTTGACGGCAACAAGATAATGGTTGTCGTCTATTTTCTGAACTTTTTCTTCCTTGGCGTTAGGCTTTGCCTTAACAAAAATTTTCATTTATTTCATTTAATGGCGAATTGCCCGCAGGCGGCTGAAATATCTTGTCCGAATTTGTATCTTTGGGAAAATTTGACGCCCATTTCTTTGAGGATGCTTTTAAAATTCTCGGTTCTTTCGGGAGTTGACGCTTGAAACACTCCCGAGGGATTATAAGAAATCAGATTGAGAAAATATAGAGGTTTTTTCATTAATCCCGCCAACTCCCTGGCGCAGGCGTCGGAATCGTTGACCCCCTTGATTAAAAGATATTCAAACATCACCTGTCGGTTGGTCTTGGCTATGTAATTATCAACGGCCGAGATAATCATTTCAATGGGGTATTTTTTGTTGATAGGTATAATTTCATCGCGTAATTTATTATTGGGAGCGTGCAAGGAAATCGCCAGATTCAACTGGATTTTTTCCGCCGCTAATTTTTTGATGCCTTCAATGATTCCAATCGTGGAAACGGAAATATGCCTGGCTCCGATATTTAATCCGTTTTTATCGTTTAAAATCGTAATGGCCGTCATTACGTTTTCGTAATTCAGCAAAGGCTCGCCCATGCCCATGAAAACCGCGTTGGTTATCCTTTCGCTTTCCTTTTTCAAACGGCGGGCGAAAAATATCGCTTGTTCCACAATCTCAAGAGGTTTGAGATTCCTTTTGAAGCCCATTTTCCCGGTGGCGCAGAATTGACAATCCAAAGGGCAGCCCGTTTGGGAAGAAACGCAGACCGTATTCCGGCCGTCGCTATGGCGCATTAAAGCCGATTCAATTTCTAGACCGTCTTCCAACGTAATTCGCGCTTTTGCGACATCTTCGGTTTTGGAAACAGTCGTTTCGGCTTTGATTGAAAGGGGACAATTTTTGTTTAATTGTTGTCGCAATTCCGACGGCAAAATACTGGTTTCTGCCCAGTCCTCAATTAATTCCTTGAAAACAGCCGATTTGGCCTGGCTTAACCTATATTTAGGTTCCGCTTCCAGAATTTTTTCCAGATTGTTTAAATTCATATCTTTTCGCAAAAAATAGCGGCCGGAACCATATTGGGCAAATAGATTTACGCGCGCCTGAACGGACCGAAACAAGCAGAGGATTGGCGGGGTCGCCGAACTTTCTGGTCATGATTTTTTCCATTTTCTTCAACGCTTTTTGCAATTCTTGCTTCAGTCCGTCCGGATAAGTTTTTTTATTTTGGTAATAAGCGCAGACTTCGGTGGTGATGGTGAAACCGGGCGGAACAGGAAGTTCCAGATTTTTATTGCCGGCCATTTCAGCCAGATTCGCGCCTTTCCCGCCTAAAAGATTTTTCAAGCTTTCATTTCCGTCGGCCTTTCCTCCGCCGAAAAAATAAATCATTTTTTTGTCATAGTTTTTATTCTTTGAATCAAGATTTATATCTTATAAGCAATAAATGAAAAATTTTTCATTTATTGCTTATAGTTTAGTTTGGCAATTCAAATCTTGCTGTATCTCTGATTTTTTCGCGACCGCGTCCCAATTAACTATGTTCCAAAAGGCCTCAATAAATTTTGCCCTCTCGTTTTTGTAGTCAAGGTAATAAGCGTGCTCAAAAACATCCAGGACCATTAATATTTTGCAATCGGGATAAAGATTAACATTGTGTTTTTCTATCTGCATCGGTATCAGTCTTCGGGTTTGGTCGCAAAACGCCAAAGCGGCCCAGCCGGAGCCTTCAACCGATGAAGCGGTTTGGCTGAACTCCTTTTTAAATCTCTCAAAACCGCCAAATTCATTCTTGATCAAGTCGGCCAGCGCCCCTTTCGGTTCTCCGCCGCCTTGACCATTTGAATTGGGCGCCAAATTTTCCCAAAATAACGAATGGAGCAGGTGCCCGCCGATATTGAAAGATAATTCTTTCAAGGTTGATTTCATCTCCAGATCCGCCCCTTCTTGCCGGGCCTTGCCGATTTTTTCCAGAATGGCATTGGCGCCGTTAACATAGGCCTGGTGGTGTTTTTGGTGATGAATCGTTAATTGCTGTTCGGAAATATAAGGCTCCAAGTCTTTGTAGCCATAAGCTAATTTCGGCAAAACATATAATTTATTTGTTTCCATATGAATATCGTTCGCCTTATTATTCGCTTGTTTTTCCGTCAAAATTTTCGTCATCGGCCGTTGCTTCGGCTTTGGTGGCGTGGACGACGCCGTCGCGATGATGCGGGGGAGAATAGATAGTATAAAGCTTCAGGTCTTTGTCGGGCGAGGTATTTATCACGTTATGATTAGCGCCAGCCGGCACAACCACCGCGAATCCGTCTTTGACCGCGTTGTCAATTCCGTTAATCACCACCTTTCCTTCTCCGGCGTCAATTCTAAAAAACTGATCGGTGTCGGGATGAACTTCCGCGCCAATTTCTTCGCCCGGCTTCAGGTTCATTGCCACCAGCTGGCTGTGCTTGCCGGTGTAAAGCGTTCGGCGGAAATTATTATTCTCCTTCGCGACTTCTTCTATATTTCCAATATAACCTTTCATTTTTTAATTTTTAAATTATTTTTCGCGACTGCCGATATTTTAACAAAAACAAACTCAAAATCATAGTTTTTTAATAAAATAAAAAATCCCCCGGTTAGGGGGGATTTTTTTATTCGCTTATTAATAGCGATCTCTAAAGTTATCGTCCAAAGCCGCGTCCGCCGCGATTAAATCCGCCTTCCCGGCGGGGTTCCATCGGGCGAGCTTCGTTTACGGTGACGGTTCGTCCGTCAAGCTCTTTGCCATTGAACATTTCAATCGCTTTTTGAGCTTCTTCGTCAGATGCCATTTCCACAAAACCGAACCCTTTTGAGCGATTAGTCATTCTGTCCATGATGACGGTCGCTGTTTCAACGGTTCCGGCTTGAGCAAATGTTTCTTTCAGAGTGTCTCCGGTGGTGTCGTAAGACAATCCACCTACATACAATTTTTTTGCCATAGTATTTCCTTACTTAAAATTAATAATGGGTAAGTCGACCTACCTTCTCTACCTCTTGGACCTACGCATTACTGCAAGGAAAGAGAAACAAGAAACTTACAGATTAATATTACACTACAATCTGGGAAAAGTCAATACCAAAATGATTCAAGGTGTTTTTAACGCAAGAGGTTGGATAAATCAAATAATTTACGAAGAATCGCGGCTATTTGAGCCAACTGGTCTTGAAGCGAAATACTGCCGGTCACGCACGCCGTCCCATTCCAGTACTGGCCGCTAGTACAAGAACTAGAAGGCGAATCTACGCATGCTGAACCGTTCCAATACTGGCTACCGGTACAGGCAGTGGTTGTTGAGTCCACGCACGCCGTCCCGTTCCAATATTGTCCGCTGGAGCAGGAAGTGGAGGGGTTGTTTACGCAAGCATTGGTAAAACCGTCCCAATACTGGCCGCTGGCGCAGGAAGTAGAAGACGAATCTACGCACGCCGAACCGTTCCAGTATTGGCTGCCGGTGCATGAAGCAGAAGGCGAAGTCACGCAAGAAGTCCCGTTCCAGTATTGGCCGCTGGCGCAGTAGGTGGTTGTTGTTTCGTTCGCCTTGCAATAACCCGAACCGGTTGAAGGCGTAAACCAGTATTGGCCACTCGGACATGTTTGGCTTGTGGTGGTGGTTGGGCAATTATTGATGTACGCGGTTGAACAG
>MFKM01000006.1:9352-12948 GCA_001779575.1 Candidatus Jorgensenbacteria bacterium RIFCSPLOWO2_12_FULL_42_11 | reverse complement strand
CACAAAGCTGAAACCGAAAAACTCTTTCTTTTCAAATTCATTTTGGCCGATTTTGTCCAAAACCACGATGCTATTGCCAACCGGCATAACTAACCGACCGCCGATTTTAAGCTCTTCTTTCCAAGCCGATGGGACTTCTTCGCCGGCCGCCGCGGCTATCACCTTATCAAACGGGGCTGCTTTTAAATATCCCTTGGAAGCGTCGCCGCAAACAAAATTAACTATCCCCTTTTCTATAAAATCATATTTGGCGATATTTCGCTTTCCGAATTTACAAATCTCCGGGACCCTCTCAATAGCGCAGACCCTGCCTTTTTCTCCGACAATTTGAGCCAAAAGAGCGCTCACCCAGCCGCTGCCGGCGCCCACTTCCAAAATTTTTTCAGTCGGTTTCGGCTCTAAAAGTTCCAGCATAAAAGCGACGGTCAAGGGCTGGGAAATCGTCTGACCGAATCCGATAGACAGGGGCTGATTGAAATAGGCCTCATTTTTCAGATTTTCCGGGACAAAATCAGCCCGGTCAATTTTTTCAAAAACCTCAATTAAAAAAGGGTTCTTGAGATAACCTCCGGAAATCAAATCTTTGATTAGAGATTCTTTGGTGGGCATATTGTATTTCGCCTTCGCAAGCTGGCGGGCATTGCCCGACGTAGCTCGCTTCGGCGAGCGAAGGCGGGGGCACTAGGATTTGAACCTAGAAATTCGCTTTTGGAGAGCGACAGTTTACCATTAGCCTATGCCCCCTTGTTTTGGAAAAAAGCTCTAGCAATAGATAAAAGCTGACGAGCCACTGCAATATCATGATAACGAATCGACACACAACCATTATAGCCTTTCCTTATTCTTTTTCCAGTGTTTTGTTTAATATACGGTTTTATAAATTGACTTAAAGGAATTTGTGTTGTTTTAGACCAAAAATTTAATTGCTTTTTTAAAACATGATATTTATGCAAATGCGCGCATACTCTGAATTTCTTTTCATCTACATCAAAAGATTCCCTCAACAGTTTTAAGAAAGTTTCTACAAGTTTGGGGTCGGAGTTTATGAAACGTACCCCCGAATACATATCTTTCACCCCTTCGCAATAATAAATTAGAGAACAAATAATTTTTGATGAATTTTTATCTAAATTAAAACTACTGATATCTGTTAAAGCAGTATGGTAGTAAGCTTTAATTATCTGATTAGTCTTTTTCTTCTTATTTTTAGCAGAAATAGCTTGGCCTACCTTAATTTTATTTAGAAGTCTTAACCTCGCTTTATTATTTAAAACAATTGTCCTTACCCAATCGGAAACAATACTTTTAGAAACACCAAGTTTTTGATGAATTTCATTAAGCGAGTAACCGCCTTTTCTTAACTTTGCGGCTTTTTCTTTTAATATTATTGAATAGGCCATAATGGTTATATAACCATTATAATCTATTCTAATAACCAAGACAACTTATTTCTTCGCTTCTTTATGAAGAGTGTGTTTTTTGCACCAATTGCAATATTTTTTGTACTCCAATTTCCTTTCAACGGTTTTCCTGTTTTTCCGCGTGTAATAGTTCACCCTCTTGCACTGGGAACATTTCAACCTTATTAAATTTTCCGAAAATTTTGATTTAGCCATAAATTAATCAGACAAAGAAATTATTTATTATTTTATACGCTTCTGCGGCGAATTTCAAGCTTTCTTCCGGCATGCCTTTGATCTTTGAAAACTTAGTGAGCCCGTGCGCAGATTTGCACTGCGGACCTCATTCTTACCAAGAATGCGCTCTACTGCCTGAGCTACGCGGGCAATTTTTAGCCTCCTGTCAGAATCGAACTGACGTCCGTGGTTTACAAAACCACCGCTTTGCCACTAAGCTAAAGAGGCAATGTGCGCAGGGAGGGATTCGAACCCCCGTAGCCACAAGGGCGTCAGATTTACAGTCTGATGCATTTGACCGCTCTGCCACCTGCGCCTTCATTGCTTAACTGCTTATTAAATCAATGTTCATATCTTATAATAAATTACTTAGTTAATCCATTCCCCCCGTCATTGTCAATGCTTCCGTTTTTCTTGAATTTGTTAAGATGCCTGCTTACCATATTATCGGTTTTCATTAAAATTAATTTTATTTTCCGAAGAAATTTTTCCAAAAAAGCATTGACGGCGACGTCTATTTTTTCAAAAGGAAAAGAGCTCCACCGATTCGCTTTTCTTTCAGGAACATTGACGGTTTCTGTTTCACTGATTCGGGGCAATGTCCGGGCAACCAAAAAAATAATCGTTCCCAGGCTAAGCATCGCAAAAATTTGAAGGATAAAATTGTACATATAACTTTATAAATCCTAAATTACAAATTCCAAATCCCAATAACCAAAACCGAAGACATTTAAAACATTTGAAACATTTGAATTTTACAATTCATATCTGCAAAATCTTTCTACTTTAGTGTTCTCCCCCAGCCGGGCAATGGCCTCTTTGATTAACGCGTCAATGGTTATTGATTCATCTTTAATGAAAGGCTGGACTAATAAATTATCAACATCGGCCGGATTCATGGCCGCGATTTGCATGGCTAAATTATGGGCTAATTCTTTAAAAATTTCGGAGCGAGCCACGAAATCCGTTTCGCATCTAAGCTCCAAAAGAACGCCCACCCGGCCGTTATGGATATAAGTTTCCAAAAGCCCGGACCCCGTGGAACGGCTGGATTTTTCTTCAACCTTAATCAATCCCCGCTCTTTAATAAGGGCAACCGCTTTATCAAAATCGCCGCCCGTTTCTTGAAAAGCTTTTTTACAAGACATTACGCCGGCGCCGGTTGCATCCCTAAGTTTTTGAATAATTCCAATATCAGCCATATTATAAATTGCGAATAAAAATAAAAACGACTTTTTTGTGTTTTTCTATGCTTTTTCGTCTTTCTCCGCGTCCAGTTTGATTTCGGATTTAACCAAAGCCGGTTCCAAATACTTCATAATCCATTCAATGCTGTTTTTACTATGGTCGTTAGCCGGAATGGAATAATCCGCCGTTGCCGGGTCGCAGTCGGTTGACATAATCGCGACGATGGGGATATTTAAAAGCCTGGCTTCATTGATTGCCGTCCGATGTTCTCCAGAATCAATCACGAATAAAACATTAGGCAGTTTATTCAGACCGGTTATTCCGCTAAAGGCTTTTTCCATTTTAGCTATTTCTTTGTCAATTTTCACTCGTTCTTTTTTGGTATATTTATCCAATTCGCCTTGTTCTCTCTTGGCTTTCAAGCCCAGATAATAAACCACCCTCTGATTAATAACTTTAAAATTGGTTAAAGTGCCGCCAAGCCAGCGTTGCGTCATATATGGAGAATTATGTTTTTGGGCGAAATTTTCAATAAGTTTTTGGGCGGCCGGCTGGGTGGCGACAAAAAGCGCCACCCCTCCCTCGGCGGTCTTCTTCTTGAGAAAATCTTTGGCCTTATCTATGGCCGAAAGAACGATTTCAAGGTCAAGCAATTCAATGCCATTCCGGGTGGAAAAAATACAAGACTTCATCTTGGGATGAGTTCTTGATTTTTTATGGCCGTAAATCACTCCGCTCTCAAGCATTTCCTTGAAGATATCGCCCTGGGGG
>MFKM01000006.1:0-9325 GCA_001779575.1 Candidatus Jorgensenbacteria bacterium RIFCSPLOWO2_12_FULL_42_11 | reverse complement strand
TAAAAATACAGTATAGCAACAAAAATTTAAAATGCAAACGGCTTTTTTTGAAACCCAAACGGAAGCGCCGCTCCGATGGAATTTGTCTTTCTATCCTTTTCGGTGTTTGGCCCGCCATTGGTTAATGCCTAGATGATTGCCGGAAAGCAAAACCCCGGGGACGCGATATTCTTTCTTTTTTTTACCTCGGCCGGACGACGGCCGAACAAACACTTCGGGACGGGTATAAACCGGCACTCCGATACCTAAGCGATTTTCTTCAAGCGACTCTTTTTTGCCTAAAACTCCAGGGACATGGCGGGAGACGGCGTCAATTAAAATCATTGCCGGCAGTTCACCGCCCGTTAAAACGCAAGGACCGATAGAAAGTTCCTGAATTTTTATCCCCGAATCGTAAATTACTTTTTTCACTCTTTCGTCAATTCCCTCGTAATGGCCGCAGATTAAAATTAAATTTTTATAATTTTTTGCCAAATCAGCGGCTATTTTATTGTCAAACTGCTTGCCGGCCGGAGTAAGCAATATCGCCAAACTTTTGGCCTTCAACTTGCGGTTTTGGGATTTTACGGATTGAATCGTTTTAATAATCGGCTCAATTTTCATAACCATTCCTGGGCCGCCCCCGTAAGATTTATCATCAACTTTTCGATGCCTATCGGCGGTAAAATCGCGGAGATTATGAATTTTAATTTCAACCAAACCTTTCTTTTGGGCTCGCTTTAAGATTGATTCATTCAGATAAGAAAAAGCTTTGGGGAAAATGGTTATGATATCAAATTTCATGCCAATGTTGTTTAAATTTATGAGCGAAACCCAATGTTGAGCAAAATAAATTTATCTACAACATTGAGCATCCCTCCCCACTTTTGCTTGTGATATCGCTAAAGAAAATATAAGTTTGTTCAGAATAATCTTTCTTTTTCAGCAATGATATAATTAGCAAAAGTGGGGAGGGGTAAAGGTTTTCTTACAAAATTTCCTTCGCCTGACGGCTCGGAAATTTTGAGAAAACTCTTTAAAACCAAAAACCGCGCTATTGATGATAGCACGGTTTTTGCTTAATTTAAATTCTTTTTATTAGAATTTCAAGTCCTCAACCACCTTGCTGACTGATTCACTGGCGTGATTAAGGCGAGTGCTGCCTTCGGGTTCTTCAATTTTCAGATTAACCCGGGCGTTATTTTTAACGCCTACAATCCGTAACAACGAACGAATAGCTTTGGCTGTCGAACCTTGGCGGCCAATTACTTGGCCCATGTCCTGGGGATTGACTTTCAAAGAAAGCAAAACCCCCATTTCATCCACCTTGCGATCAATCTTGACTTCTTCAGGATGATCAACAATGGCTTTGATAAGAAATTCAAGGAATTCTTGATAATTACCTGTCATACTGAATTGCTAGATTTCTAGTTTCTCGATAATATTCGACCTTTTTTTCTAAACATCCAAATTTCTTAAATATTAAACTTGATAAAGTTTAACACACTTTTAATATAAAGTCAAGTTTATATTAAAAAGCTTTTTCTTCGGCAAAATTCATATTTTTATTATGCGTCCATACAATTGGAAATTAAGATTCTTGTTTCTTCAAAAGATTCTTGATGCTTGAAGTGGGCTGGGCGCCGTTCTTTACCCAATAATTAACCCGCTCAATATCAAGCCGAGATTTATCGGTATGCGGATTAAACCAGCCCAAATCTTCAATAAATCGGCCGTTAATCTTTGAGCGTTTCTCGGCCACAATCACCCTGAAAGAGGCCTGTTTTTTCTTTCCTATTCTTTTGAATTTGATAGCGAGCATAGACCTTGAATTATGAATTATGAATAAAGAATAATGAATAAAATATAACAAGCCGCGATTCAGAAGTCAAATTCATAATTCATGATTCATTATTCAATTTCAGCGATAAGACCTTAGAAGCCCCGTCTTCGCCCATAGTTATTCCATACAGAACATCGGCTACGCTCATTGTGGACCGGTTATGAGTGATAATAATAAACTGGGTTTTCTCTGAAAATTTCTTAATCAACTCGGCAAATCGCTGGGCATTACGGTCGTCCAAAGCCGAGTCAATTTCGTCAAGCACCAAAAACGGAGGCGGGTTAACGGAAATCAAGGCAAACAAAGCGGCCATGGAAACCAAACTTCGCTCCCCTCCGGAAAGCATTTCCAGACTGGAAATTCTTCTTTTCGGCAAATTCAAATCAATTTCTATACCCGCTTTTTCAGTCGAAGATTCGGTTTCCGTTATGTCCCCTATTTCTTCCGAATCTTGATTTTCTCCTTCGTTTAAATCGTCGGCTTCAGACTCCAAGCTTTGAATTTCGAGTTTTAGTTTCGCCCTGCCTCCGCCAAACATCAACTGAAAATAATTATCAAATTCTTTATTGATTAATTTAAGCGCTTCTTTGAAATCAGAGTGGATTTTCACGCCCAAGTCTTTAATCAAAATTTTGATATCAGCGGAGGCCTTTTCTAAATCGGCCGATTGATGCGATAAAAATTGATAGCGTTCCTCCGTTTCCCGGGCTTCTTTAACCACCGCCAAATCAATGTCCCCGATACTCGCCAAATCAGTTCTTAATTTAAACATCCGCCTTTCTATTTCGGATAATTGAGGAAAAGAAATTGACTGAACATTGGGATAATCATCAAATTCTTTCATTGACCTGCCAATTTGATTTAACCGAATCTCCAAATCCTGTAATTTAAGATTCAATTTTTCTTTTTCAAAAACAAGCCGGTTTTTTTCGTTTTCCAAATTGTTGATTTCTTTTCTTTTTTCTTCAATGCTCTTAAAACTTTCAATTAAAAGTTTTTCATTGCCAGCCAATCGCGATAATTCGGAATTCAACGATTCAAGTTTTTTTACAACCCTTTCTTTTTCTGCTTCAATTTTCAAAAGATCGGCGCTTTTTTCCAAAGATTTATCTTGGGTAGAAAAAAAATTATTAATTTTTTCAAGACCGCGTTCCAGATTTGCTTTCAACCCCTCCAATTTCTCCAAAGACAAACTTGATTCCAATAAATTTTTTATTTCTTCAACTAAGCCAATCAGGTCTTCCAGCCGATATTCAACCACTTCGGAACCAGTTGCGTTTAATATTTCCAATTTGGCTTCAAAATGGCCAAGTTCTCTCTGGCAATCGGATTGCTTAGCCGATAATTCGGCTGTCCGCGACCTCAATTCATCAATTTTCTCCAATTCTCCCTGGAATTTTTCCAATTCTTTTTGTTTTTGCCCTATTTCTTTTTCAGAAGCCGTCAAAGGACGACCAAGCGCGGCCAAGCTATTTTTTATTTCTATTAATTTAAATGAAAAATAATTATTTTCTAAACTTCTTAATTCTTCTTCCAATTCGCTTCGTTTCTCCCATTTGCTGGTTTGCCGACGAAGCATTTTCAGGTGGGGCTCCAATTCTTCAATCATCGCTTTAATCTTTTCTAAATTGATAATGGTATTTTCCAACCGATGTTCGGATTGGGATTTTTTAAGCCGGAATTCTTTCAACCCGATAATTTCTTCAATCATCTGTCGGCGTTCAAGCGGCGAACTTCTGACAAAAATATCGCTTTCTCCTTGAGAAACGATGGTCAACCCACGAGCGCCTAAACGGGATTTAGCCAATAATTCAACCACGTCCTTCAAGCGAACCAGTTCCTGATTCAGGAAAAACTCGGAAACGCCGGAACGGTCAACCTTTCGCGTTAAAACCACTTCTTCAAAGTCAACCGGCAGCCAACGGGACTTATTGTCAAAACAAATAGCGGCTTGCGCTAAGCCCATGGCTGATTTTTTTGGCGTTCCGGAAAAAATTAAGTTCTCAATTTTTTCACCGCGGAGCTGTTTGGCCTCCCGCTCGCCCAAAAGCCAACGCAAAGCGTCCGCCACATTGGACTTGCCGCTGCCGTTAGGCCCGACAACCGCCACTACTCCGGCCGGAAATTCCAAAACCGTCTTTTGGGCAAAAGATTTAAAACCGCTTAATTCAAGACGCTTTAAAAAAATGGCCATAAATATTATCTTTCAAACTTTAAAAAATACTGCTTTGGTTTCAATTCTTGCTCTATTATACCACCCCAGTTCGGGTCAACTTCCGATATTCGCTTTAAAATTCCATTATCTTTGAATAAGGGGTCAACAATCCTTGATTTACAGAATACTTGAACATCAAAATTATTAGGGTTATTAATGACTTTCACTTTATTATTCATTCGCTCCCAAAGTAATCCTAATTTTTCGTCTTTGTCTAAAAATTTTTGAAGTTTTTCTAAAACTATTTTATCGGTTGTATAAAGATCGTCTTGCGAAATATACTCTTTTTGTAGAACATATTTCAAACAATCACCGACTGTTCTAAACATTACTGCTGACGGAAAGCCAGAAAAGTATTCTGTATTTAACTTTAGAAACAATTCGGCATATTTTTTCGCGTTTCCAAAACTCTTAAATACCCAATTATTGTTTTCAACGGTTAAATTTTCTAAGAGGAAATTTTTATCCGCTTCGCCCAATTCTCTAAGAATTACTGCGGATTTCAAAGAATAATCTATTCTGTCAGCGCATAAGTCGGGAAGCTCTTTTTCTTTCAGAGGAAAATTATCATCGTTCAAAATATAATTCAAATCAAAACCATATTTTTTGATAATATTCGGAATTTCAGTTTTTCTTACAAAACTATCAAACAAATTATCTTGGTGACTATGTTCTTTTTCCGAGCCGCTATCTAACACATAATCAATACAATGAGAAAATGCGGAATGTGAAACATCGTGTATTAAACCGGCAATTTGTTCTTCGGCTGGCACACCGTATTTTCTAAGTAAAAAATATACACCGACCGAATGCGAGAAACGGTTATATCCATATTCGCTAATATCAACATCTGGATTAAACCAGGCTGGTCTGTAACCTACTTGGTCTATATCTTTTAATCTTTGAAGCGAAGGAGAATTTATCAGTTCCAAAATAACTGGTTCGCTAATTTCAAATCCCCCATATACTCGGTCTGTGTATTTCATATTATTTCCAAACCTGATATCCGGCTACAAAATATGAACCATCTGCGAATATCCGGAATTATTTTTACTAGCTGTTGTCTTTTTCTTCCATATCTTTATTTTTTTGAAAACTTTTTACTATCGGTTCAAAATTTCCATCCATAATGCTTTCTATGTTGTGCCATTTTTTGCCGATGCGGTGGTCGGTGATTCTGTCCTGCGGGAAATTATAGGTTCTGATTTTTTCAGACCGGTCGGCTGAACCGATTTGTTCTTTCCGAATGGCTCCCAATTTTTCCCGCTCTTCATTTTGTTTAAATTCAAAAAGCTTGGCTCTTAAAACACTCATGGCCTGTTCCCGATTCGCGGCTTGCGACCGACCAACCTGGGAAGCGACTATCAATCCGCTAGGTTTATGAATAACCCGGACGGCCGTTTCCACTTTATTGACATTCTGACCGCCGGGACCGGAAGAACGAAAAAAAGAAATTTCCAAGTCCTGGGAATTTATTTGAACCTGGGTCGGTTCCACTTCCGGCAAAACAGCCACGGAAACAGTTGAAGTGTGAACCCGGCCGGCTTTTTCCGTCTTCGGAATCCGCTGAACGCGGTGAACGCCGGATTCAAATTTCAAAGAATCATAAACTCCCTCGCCGCTAATTTCGGCCACTAAGGTTTTATAACCGTTAAGCGAAGTTTGGTGATAATCAAGAATAACGAAATGCCAACCTTTCTTGAGAGCGAATTTTTGATAAGCCCGGCTTAAATCAGCGGCAAAAATCGCCGCTTCTTCGCCGCCGGCTCCGGCTCTTATTTCTAAAATTATTTTGTTCATACATTAATTCTAAATCCTGAACAGAATCAAACAGCTGAATATTTTAATTAAATTTTGGATTTGTCTAAATCCTAGTGTTTAGAGTCTATTGAATATTCTTAATTTCTCGCCAACCGCTTTTTTCATCTCGGCAATGACTTTCGGCATCACTTTGTAAGGCGCGATTTCTTCGGGATTATCTTTTAAACTTTTTTCCAAGGACCGGCGCCAAGCCAAACGAATTTCGGTATTAATATGGATAATGGAAATGCCGGCGCCAACAGCCGCCAAAAAATCTTCATTGGAAACGCCCGACCCTCCGTGCAAAACCAAAGAAACGCCGCTGGCTTTTTTGATTTCTTTAATCCTCTGAATGTCTAAATTCGGTTCGGGAACATTTTTAAACATTCCGTGAATACTGCCGACTGCCGGCGATAATAAATCAACTTTCGTTTCTTCAACAAAACGCTTGGCCTCCTCCGGTTTGGTAAAATCCTCGGGTTTAACAACCGCTCCTTCGGGAATTTCCTCCAAAAGCTTGGAAGAAGAACCGATAAACCCGATTTCTCCTTCAACCAAAATTTCCGGATTGATTGACTTGATGAAAACCGCCGCCTCCTTGGTTTTTTGAAGATTTTCTTCAAAGGGCAATTCGGAAGCGTCAAAAATAATGGCGTCGTATCCCGCTTCAACTATTGCCTGGGCTTTCCCCAAAGAACGAATATGGTCGCCGTTGATAAAAATCGGATAATCAAATTCTTCTTTCAAGCTTTTAACCAAAGCGGCCGCCTGCCTGAAACCGACGAAGCCCCCCTCGCCTTCCGAAGTGCCGATAATTAGCGGTATCTTGGCATTTTGAGATTCGGAGAGTTCCCGACCGGCCTCAAAAATCGCCCTTAGCTGTTCAAGAGTCGCGATATTAAAATGACCGATGGCAATTTTTTTTTGTTCCGCTTCTTTGATAAATTCAAGCAGAGATTTCATAATTTTTCTAAATTACCGGATCACGCCTCAAACCACCCTTTAATAATATTTTCTTTAATCAAATCTTCCATTTTTTCCTCGCCGAAATAACTGACAAAAATTTTATTCCAAAGCGCTTCTTGGTGGTGATACAGATATTTAATCATTTCTTTCTCCTGAACCAAGCTCATAATGGTATCCACCAAATTAAAACTAATCAAAATTTCTCCGCCGGTTTCTATCTTGAAGAAATCGCCGATCCAATCCAAATCTTTCCAGAAATCCAAACCTTCAATTTTGGCCAAGGCCACTTCCGCCCGATCCCAATGCAGGGCTTCCGGATTAACGTGGGGCAGAAAAAGCCGATGGTCGTTTTCGTCATCCTTGGCTAAATATCGTTGAACGATTAAAAAAAGCTGGCGCTCGCCGGATGGAGAAGCCGGAAAATTATTCAAAACGTCTCCCCGCAGAAGAGAAATAAAATTTTTGGAAAATTCTTTAGGGTTATTTTGGGCAAAACGGCGAGCCAAGTCGGAATAAAAATAAACCTCGTTAAAATAATGAGTTAAAAGGGACAATGTCCGCAGAATTTCTCCCGAAACTTTTAACGTGACGGGGATAACGAAAATCACTCCCAGTTCTTTAAGATGGCTGATATTATGGTATTTCTTTTGAACAAATTTTTCGGCCGCTTCTTTCCATTGCGAGCCCAAAACCCTCACTTCTATTTCCCGTTCTTCAAAATCGCTTGGTTTTAAATTTTGGTATTGTTTGAAAAAGATATTATTGAGCCATTCCTTGTCCTCCAGAAATCTCAAACTGCTGTAAACCTCAATTAAATCTTCTTTGGCCAGCATGGCTTCCACCGAAGAATAGCCAAGCGCTTTCAAAATTTTCTGGGGCGGTTCGGCCTCTAAAAATCTTCGGGCAATTTCTTTTTTAAGGAAAAAACCTTTTTGGCGGGGAGAAATGTCTTTGGCTAAATCAACGATCCGCTGGCAATCTTTGGGATCGGATAATTGGGGATTTTTCAAATACTGGAAAATTTTCAAATCATCGCTTTCTATTTTTGAAATCAAAGCGTCATAAACATCCAAAGCCATGGAATTGCGGCCCAGTCCCAGGCTATCCAGCGATTCATTAATCAATTTATCATTTTCTTCAACCAAGGCGTAAATCAAACCCGACTTGCCGGTTATCCTGTTCAAATCTTTTTCCAATTGAACAATGGTCTGTTTTTCCGTTCTCAAAATTTTGGCGATTTTTTCCTGATAAGAATTACTGTCCATATCGCGTTATTTTTAATTTCTTCCAGCGAGACGACTTTTCAAAATCATTTTTAGCGATAATTCCTTCTTTGGCGCCGACATGCTCCACAACCGAAGTGGCGTTGGCGCTTCCCAAACGAATGGCGTATTCAATATCTTCAGCTTTTGGCTTTGAGCTTTTGGCTTTGAGCAAACCGCTTACAAAGCCGCTACCGAAAGCGTCGCCCGCTCCCGTCCGGTCAACTATTTTCTTTTCCTTAAAAATTTCGGCCCGCCAAATCGTTTGGCCATCGGAAACCGCCACGCCTTTCGGCCCTTTGGTCATAACCACGATTCCTTTAACCCGACCGTCCAATTTTTGAAAAATTTCTTTTTCTTTTTGATAAGAAATTCCGGTTAAATAAGAGGCCTCTTCTTGATTAACTATCAAAACATTGTAATTATCCAAAAGTTCCGGCTTGACTCTTAAAATATCCAATTCCCGACTGCCCGGATTTCCCGCCATTTTAATTTTATTTTTTTTGGCGAATAAAAACAATGCCTGTAAAAGTTTTTTATTGCCGCCGAGAGAACCGACATAAAACCATTTTGCTTTCAATTCTGGCCAGGGAATTTCTTTCTCGGTTAATTCTTCTCCCGTGCCTTTGTAAGAAATAATGGTTCGCTCTCCGCTTTGGGTTAGAAAAATCACGGAATAGGCGGTGGGGGTGTCGCTGTCTTTCTGGACGAATTTAACGGCTATTTCCTCGCGAACTAAACCGCGGATTATTTCTTCGCCGGAAACATCTTTGCCCACCCGGCAAATAGCCGCCGTTTTAAATCCCTGACGGCTGAAAGTTGCCGCGGCGTTCGTGCCCACGCCGCCGGTGGTAAAAAGAACTTTGGGAACTTCAATTTTTGAACCAAAAGGCAAACAAATGCCTTCGCCCACCCGGAAACGAACGTCTTTTATTTTGACAAAATCTATTCCTTCAAAAAAACCGTCCCGAGTGGCTGTGCCGATTGTGATGACGTCAAGCATTTCGTTTCAAAATTAAAGATTCAATTTTTTCTTTACAATTTCCACCAATTGCTGGGGAGTGATTTCTATTTTTATGAAATAAGGGATGCCTTTTAAATTCTCGTCTTCGGTCAGGCGCTGAATTTGCCCGCTGCCGTAATTGGTAAGAATGATAAACGGAATATCTTTAATTTCTTTCATCGTTTTAAGTTCTTTGATAATCTCAATGCCGGAAATATCCGGCAAAAGAAGATCTAAAAGAATTAAATCGGGCCGGG
>MFKM01000005.1:13626-14826 GCA_001779575.1 Candidatus Jorgensenbacteria bacterium RIFCSPLOWO2_12_FULL_42_11 | reverse complement strand
AAGAAAAATTTCCTTATAATGATAATTCTTTTTTTGATGTAGTATTATCTTTTCATTTAATTGAGCATCTATTTGATCCTTCAAATTTTATGAGTGAAACCCACAGAATTTTAAAAACAGATGGGATATTTATTTTGGTGACGCCCGACTGGAGAAAACAATATAAATCTTTTTACCGAGACCATACTCATATTCATCCTTATGACAAGGAAAGTATAGCAAGACTTTTGAGGTGTTATAATTTAACCCCTATCGAAATAAAAAGTTTCGGAGTTTTAAAAGGAGTGGGGAGGAGCAATCTTTGGAAACTCATAAAGCCATTAATTTTTACCGGAATTGATTTAATAGTTGTTTCTAAAAAATGATCAAATTTAATGACTAAATACAAATTAGCAATTTTAACTCCACATCCTATCCAATATCAAGTTCCGCTTTTTCAATTATTGGCTAAACAGCCGGAAATTGATTTGACGGTTTATTTTTGCTGGGATTTCGGGATTAAGGGGCCCAGTTACGATTCCGGTTTCAACCGAAAAATAAAATGGGATATTCCTTTGCTGGACGGCTACCGTTATAAATTTCTGAAAAATTTTTCGCTTCGTCCCGGTTCGGGGAGATGGGATTATGAAATAAACCCCGGTATTATTAAAGAAATATGGAAAGAAAATTACGACGCCATTTTGATATATGGCTGGAATTCATTGACGAGCTGGATGGCTTTTTTGGCCGCTTTTTTCAAAAAAATGCCGGTTTTTATCCACGGCGAAAATCCCTTAAACCAGGAGTCGCTTAAAAGCCGTCTTAAAATAAAAATTAAAAAAATAATTTTAGGTTTTCTTTTTAAAAGAATAAGCGCTTTTTTATATATCGGCGAAGAAAACAAGGGATTTTTCAAGTATTACGGAGCGTCTGAAGATAAATTTATTTTTTGTCCTTACGCCGTTGACAATGAAAGATTTATAGCAAGGAATCGCGAATATACTGATAAAAAACAAATATACGAATTTAGAAAAAAATTGGGAATTGACAAAGAAGCGGTGGTTGTTCTTTTTATGGGAAAATTGATAGAAAAAAAACGGCCCTTGGATTTATTAAAAGCTTTTGAGCTTCTAAATTCCAAATTTCATATTCTAAATTCTTCGTTAGTGTTTGTCGGCGACGGCATTTTGCGGCCGGAACTTGAAAAATACGTCAAAGACA
>MFKM01000005.1:0-13615 GCA_001779575.1 Candidatus Jorgensenbacteria bacterium RIFCSPLOWO2_12_FULL_42_11 | reverse complement strand
AATGTTTATTTCTTCGGTTTCAAAAACCAGACCGAATTGCCGGAGTATTATATTTTAAGCGACATTTTGGTTTTGCCTTCGGGATTGGGTGAAACTTGGGGCCTGGCTGTCAATGAAGCGATGTGTTTTGGTTTGCCGATTATTATTTCCGACATCGTCGGTTGCGGTCCGGATTTGGTTTTAAATAATATAAACGGGTTTGTTTTCCCCTTGGGCGATATTAAGCGACTGGCTCAATGCCTGGGGGATTTAGTTGAAAATTCTCAAAAAAGAAAATCTTTTGGCGCGAAATCCCTTGAAATTATCAAAAATTACACTTTTGAAAAAGACATTGAAGGCATTTTAACGGCTTTGAAACGCAATTAATTTTTTCAAAATTTATCAAAAATGAAAGTTTTAATTACCGGAGAAAAACGCAAAAACGGGCTGACCAATACTTTCGCGAGAGCTTTTCAAAAATTGGGTCGCGAGACCGTTATTTTCGCCGAAGAAGATTTATATAGCCGGCTTTTTCCGCGCTTTAAAAATAAATATACCAATAAATTTTTTTGGAGTTTTTTTTCCTTACCTCTGCAAAAAGAATTTCTAAACGCTGTCAGAAAAGAAAAACCCGATCTGATTTTGATTCTTAAGGGATGGTATTTTTGCCCAAAAACTCTTTTAAGGATAAAAAAAGAACTGCCCCAAACCAAGCTTTTTTGTTTTAATCCGGACAATCCGTTTAATACCTGGCACTTCGGAGCCAGTAATAATTGGATGACAAAATCAATCCCTTTGTATGATGTTTATTTTATTTGGGCAAAGCTTTTGATTGAAGATATTAAAAAATTAGGAGCTCAAAGAGTGGAGCATCTGCCGTTTGGCTATGACCCCCAAATTCATTATCCTATTGAAGTTTCCGAAGAAGAGAAGAAGATTTATGGCTCTGACGTTGCTTTTATTGGAAGCTGGGACGACAAAAGAGAAAAATGGTTAAGTTGTCTATTGGATTACGGCTTGAAAATTTGGGGAAGCGCTTGGCAAAAAGCCGGCCCTAATTTACGACAAAAATGGCAAAGCCGGGAAGCAGTCGCGGAGGAATTTTCTAAAGTTTGTAATTCCGCGAAAATCATTTTGAATATTATCCGGCAACAGAATAGCGAATATCCCGGGCATAATATCTCGTCTCACAATATGAGGACATTTGAAGTTCCGGCCTGCGGCGGATTTTTATTAAGCGTCCGAACCGATGAAGCGAAAAGCTTTTTTGAGGAAGACAAGGAAGCGGCTTATTTTTCCAGCCCCGAGGAGCTGAAAGAAAAATTAGATTTTTATCTGGAGAATGAAGAATTGAGAAATAAAATCGCCGAAGGCGGTTATAAAAAAATATTGAATTCCGATTATGCTTACGCGGATAGGGCCAAAAAAATTATTGAAGTTTTTAATAATCTTAAAAATGACTATAAAGAAAAAAATTAAGATATTCATCTTGCGCAGCGGGTTATACAGTTATCTATTTACGGCAATAAACTTTAAAAGAAAAATAGCGGAGCATCTTTCGTATTTGAATTTATTTTTTTCTGCGCATGCCAATAATAAAAGAACATATAAAATTTATACCTCTGATGTATTGCCCGATATTTTAAACTTTCAAGTCGCCAGCATATGTAATGCCAATTGCATATTCTGCGGATATGGGACTACGCTGAAGGAGAAAAAGGGCTTTATGAATTTCGTGACTTTTAAAAAAGCGTTGGATGAATATATTGCCCTAGGAGGGAAAAAGATACTTTTTGCGCCCGTCTACGGCGATTCTTTATTGGACCCGGGTTTAGGCGATAAACTTGAATATGTCTCTAAATTAAAAGAAATAGCCCAGATAGGCATAATCACCAATGGCATAGCGCTAACTAAAAATAATATTTATAAAAGCTTAATTGATAATAAGATTAACGATATCGGTATAAGTTTGGCGGATTTTGACGAGAAGGCCTACCAAGAAGTGTATCGCGTAGAGGCATACAAGGAGCTTATGCGCGGCATAGAAGATTTATTGAGTTATCATGCCCAACAGAATAGTTTAACTAATATTACCTTCCACCTGAGATCTCCTCGCCAAGTCAGGCAGATAGTGGAGTCGGATGATTTTATTAAATACATAAAACCGTATCTGGGCGATCATATCGATATTCAGTTTATGTACAGCTATGACAATTGGGGAGGACTTATCAAGAAAGAAGATCTGAGGGGGTTGATGAAGCTAAGGGGAATACCCAAATTCAGGAAGATGTCCTGCGATAAGCTATTCGATTTTTGCGTGTTATTTGACGGCAGCGTGAGGTTATGCGCCTGCAGAACAAAGGGCACTCAATTTGACGAATTGATTATTGGAAACATCCATACGGAAAATTTAGTTGGTATGCTGGGGAAAGCCGCGAGTATTAGGTTGAAATTTATGGAAAATGATTTGCCGCCAGTTTGCAGGAATTGCTCTTTTTACACAGCTGGGAAAAAATTTTAGGTTAGTATGGCTTAGGTTTGTTATATAAATAATATGATCTATTTATTGGCATTGATTTCGTTGGCTATTATAGCCGTTCCGATTTTAAGGCAATGGCGTTTTGGCGTTTTTCTGATTTTCGCCTGGCTTTTGCTTGAAGATGTGGTCCGTCGGCTTATCCCCGGCCAACCGGTTGAAGTAGCGCTGGCAAAGGATGTTTTGATATCTTTAACTTATTTTTCATTTTTGTTGTATTTTTCTTTCAAAGGTAAAAAAATCTGGAAGCCGGCTTTCGGAGGCGCGCTTTTCTTATTGGCGGCTTTTTTAATCATAAACGTTTTCAATCCTGATTCTCCCGGTTTGTTATTCGGCTTAATCGGTTTACGCAGTTATTTATGGTATTTGCCGCTGTTTTTTCTCGGTTATTATATGTTCGGGAGTCAGGAAAAATTATTGAAATTTTGCCAAATTTTGGTTTATCTTTCAGTCCCGCTTTTTCTTTTCGCCGTTTTTCAGTATTTTTTTTATGATTCTGGTTGGGCGCTTGCCAGGTCTTTAACCGATGCCACCCAGGCTCATTCTTTCGGGGTCGCTATCAGCGGTTTTAAAGGCGGCGACGTGCCGCTTCTGCCGTCGGTTTTTGGAACAAGCCATAGATACAGCCGTTTCGCGATGTTGCTTTTTTCCCTGGGGCTTGGTCTCCTGACGACCAAATATCCCGCTAATTCGCGATATCTGAAGAAAAATAACAAATTATTGATAGCGTCTATTTCCAGTTCATTTTTGGGAATAACCATCAGCGGCGTTCGTTCGGCTTTCGTTTTGACTTTGGCGGGAAGCGTTTTGTTCCTTCTGTTTGCCGTATATTTTAGAAACGTTAAAAAATACCATTTATGGGAAAATAGTCGCGTCTGGTTTTTTTCCATAGCAGTTATAATTTTATTAGTTTTACCGATAAGTTTTCTGTTTAGATATTCCGTTTTTTTTCAGTTTTCTTCTTTTTCCGCCACTTTGGGCCAAAGAATATCATGGGCTTTTGAAGAATTTTATGCCGCTTTGGCTAACGCCAAATTTCTTGGCTGGGGCACCGGCAGTTTGTCCCAGGGATTAACTTATCTTCCCGGCGGCGCTGAATGGCTTGGTCGGGGGCTCGTTCGGTCTGAAAGCGGTTTTGGCAAGGTCATTTTTGAACTGGGAATTTCGGGAATGATTATTTTTTATGTTTTTTGGAAATACTTATTCTATCTGATGATAAAAGAAGTGAAGTTGTTGGAAAACTGTAATTTAAGGAATTTGGGCTTAGGGATTTTGATTTTTTCATTTTTAATATTATTTTGGTTTACTTTCGTGCACTCCCAGGTGTTAGGCGATGCCACCACTTTGGTGATTCTGTGGTTTTTCATTGGAATATTTTTCGGCTTGAAAAAATTGGCGTTTACCAATCAATTAAAGATATAATTACTTTTAATTACGAAACCAAGCTATAAGCAATAAATGAAAAGATTTTTCTTCAACCCGCTCACGCTCCGACCTGCCTGCCGGCAGGCAGGTTTCATCGGAGCTGCGCTTCCGTTTGGGTTTCAGAAAAATCTTTTCATTTATTGCTTATAAAATAAGAGCTTTATAATTCAAAATAATCAATCATATGAGAATACTTTGCGTCGTTCCTGTTTATTTTCCGGCTTTTCAATACGGTGGTCCCATTGCCTCGGTTCATAATTTAAATAAGGCGTTGGTTGAAAAGGGGATTGAAGTGACGGTTTACGCCACCAATGCCGGCTTAAAAGGGAAAGTTTCAACTAATCAGGAAATTAACATTGATGGCGTCAAAGTGTCCTACTTTGATTTTTTTAAGATTTTTGAATTTTTGGGGCCGACCGGCTGGCAGTTTTCCCGGTCAATGACTGTTGCTCTAAAAAAACACTTGAAAGAATTTGATTTGATTTATCTTTCGGCTATCTGGAATTATCCGACGGCCATCGCGGCTCATTATTGTCGGAAATACAAAAAACCTTACATTGTCTCCGTCCGGGGAACGCTTTATCCTTTTACTATCAGGAAAAAAGCCTGGAAGAAATGGCTATATTACAAATTAATTACCCGGAATGATTTAGAAATGGCTTCGGCTATTCATTACACTACCCAAGACGAACTGGAAAAATGTCATTCATCTTTAGGCTTGAAAAACAGGGCGTTTGTCGCGCCCAATATTATTGATTTAGCCGAATATGCCGATTTGCCGCCCGGAAGCCAATTTCGGAACCGATATCAAATACCTCAAGATAAAAAGATTATTCTTTTTTTGGGAAGAATTCACTGGATAAAAGGGCTTGATACTTTAATACCGGCTTTCGCCGAGGTGATCAAAAAAGAACCTCTGGCGGTTTTAGTTTTAGCTGGCGGCGATGATGGTTATAAAAAAACGGCCACAGAATTGATTAAAAAACGCAATCTTGGAGAATATGTTATTTTTACCGGCATGCTTTCCGGCGAAGAAAAAACAGCCGCTTTAAAAGATAGCGATGTTTTCGTTTTGCCTTCTTATTCGGAAAATTTCGGGATGGCGGTTGTTGAAGCGATGGCTTTTGGTTTGCCGGTGATAATTACCAGGAATGTCGGCATCGCTTCTGACATGATTTTAGCCAAAGCCGGCTTGGTGGTTGAAAAAGAAGAAAAAGAACTTAGCGAAGCGATTTTGAAAATTTTAGCCAATCCCGATTTAGCCAAAGAAATGGGCCAGCGAGGCAGGCGTTTGGTGGAAACGGAATTTTCCGGTTCGGCCGTGGCCGATAAATTTATTGAAGTATGCAAAGAAATTACATAATATACTTTGAATTACAAAACGCCTATTTTACGAATAACGGATAAAAAAATTTTCTTGAACAGATAATGTATAATTTATAATCAATGACTGACAACTTCTACGAGCGCTATTGGGCGGAAAGAAAGGATTATTTAGACGATTTCGCTCTTAAGTGGCCAAAATTGAAGCCTTATATTCCAAAAGAAAAAGGAATGGCTATTTTTGATTTTGGTTGCGGCAACGGAATAATTTTAAAAACCATAAAATCAATCAATCCCGAGGCGCGGCTTATCGGCTTGGATGTTTCAGAGACAGCCCTTTCGGAAGCAAGAATAACGCTTCCCGAAGCGGAATTTTATAAAATTACCGATGGCGGTCAATTGCCGCTTAAAGATAAAATTGCCGATTTTGTTTTCTCTTCCGAAGTCCTTGAGCATATTTACGATGTTGAAAATGCTTTCTCGGAAATTGCCAGGATTCTTAAATTGGGCGGCCGATTATTATTAACAACGCCTTATCACGGCTTGCTTAAGAATATCTTAATCGCGCTTTTTTCTTTTAATAAGCATTTTAATCCGGCTGGCCCCCATATTAGATTCTTTACCAAAAAATCGTTGTTTTCTTTATTGAAGAAGAATGGTTTTGAGATTAGAGCCCATGGCTATTACGGCCGTTTTTACCCGATATCTCATTCAATTTTTGTTTTGGCGGAAAGGATGAAAGATTCCTGAAACTCCTTGAATTACGAAACGGCTATCTCGCGAATAGCCAATGAAAAAATTTTCTTCAACCCGCTCACGCCCCGATTTATTTCCGGATAAAGACATAATAATTCGGCCATTGCATCAAGTTTTCATTTATCATTACGCCTTTTTCTTTTTGGCTAGGGGATATTTTTTTAGACAGGAAATATTTTATTAGAGTCTTGAAATTGAAATTGGGGAAAGCCAGCGGACTTTTTGTCCTGAAAATTAAGTCATATTCCTTGCTTAAAGATTGGATATAGTCTTTGGAGATGTTTTTTGTGGAAGCTTCAGCCGGGACTATCAGATAATCGCCGCCTTTTTCTTTGGAGAAATTATTATTTTGGAAAACGGTAAAAGGCGGGTTGAATTTTTTGATGTTTTGAAACCAGGCATCCGTGTCTTCAATTTTAAAACCGGATTTAAAGTCAAAGCGGTCGCTGGCCAAGCCCTTATATTGAAGGAACTCGCTAAAAATAAAATAAGGGATGCTGGCTCCGGCGCGGTAATCAAGGGCGTCTATAAAAATATCGGCTCGTTTGTCGGGATAACGGGAGTTGATGTCGCTGACGAGAAAATCCATGGTTTTATTGAAATTAAGAGAAAGATATTTATAAAAAGTAAGATAATGAAGCCCGGCCGGAAAGGTATTTAGCGCCAGAATAAAAACGCAAAAAGTTATCGTTGATTTCAGAAATGGAAATTTTTGTTTTTCTTGATTCAGGAAATAAAAAATAGGCGGCAGAGCGAAAACATAAGCGGGCAATAAATAATAAGGCCCGTATATCTTCAAAACGAAGAAGGCCAAAACGTACATTGAGGCCGCTATCAGCATTGAATCGTAGACAGGATGCGGCTCCAGTTGTTTCCGCAAAGATTTGTAAATCCGCCAAGCCGTGAAAGGCAGCAATATAAGCACAATAACTGGGTCGGTGAATAAACCGTAATTAAGCAGATTTT
Organism: Candidatus Jorgensenbacteria bacterium RIFCSPLOWO2_12_FULL_42_11; assembly: GCA_001779575.1. GTDB lineage: Bacteria > Patescibacteriota > Minisyncoccia > UBA6257 > MFKM01 > MFKM01. The sequence goes on along the minus strand of MFKM01000005.1, from coordinate 6,630 downwards.
TTATAATTACCATCAGAACGTTGTAGGGAGTCTGGCCGTAAATAACGGGATTGTGAGGTAAATTGGTTAAGACAATAAAGTAATAGAGAAGGAGATAGGCGAGGCAACTCAAAAGCGCCAAGCCGTCAAAGACCTTTATTCCGATTTTCGATTTTTTCCAAGATAAAAACAGGTGGAAGAAAGCAAAAGACCCCAAGGCGATAAAGCCGATTTCTTTGTTATGAATAGCCATATTGGCGCTGATTATTCCAAAAATTAGATAATATAATTTCGGTTTTTCAAGATAACGGAGAAAAAAATAAAGGAAGATGGCGTAATAGAAAATTATGTTTCTGTCGCCAAGAAGAGGTCTAAAAAAAACAATCGTCATGCCGGGAGTCAGCGAAAGCAAAATCGGAGTGAAATAGATTAAAAATTTGCTTGAAGTAAACCGAGTTATTATTTTAACGAAAATACCCATCAAAATAATATATTGGAAAGCGTGGATGAAATAATACCAGAAAGGCGATGGGGATTTTGAAAAAAAGAGGGGAAGGTTATATTCCATCGCTCCTAAAATACTAAAACGGCCAAGCTTGGTCACGTCGCCGTAGCCGTAAGGAGAATTTTCTTGACTATGAATAAGAAGCGATTTCCCGGCCTGAAGCGTTCGTAGCAACACAACGTCATCCGTTGGTCCCAGGCGGGGGCTAATTAACATAATTAAAGCGTAAGCCGCCACGAATATCGCGAAAGTTATTTTCCACCAGTTGATTTTACTATTTTTGACGGCCAGCATGCTTAAATAATTTTAAACTTTTTCCGCATTTTTTTCAATCAAGACACGGCGTTGACAGATTTAAGGGGTTTGTTTATGATTAAAAATCATTAGAAATGGATAATCTTTTTTTAAAAGAAAAGGCCTTGTGGGTCAGGAAAGAAACCCTGAATATCCACGGCATCGCTCCCGGCACCCGGCTGGCATCTTCCTTGTCCGATGTTGAGATATTCGTGGTTTTATACTATGGCGGAATTTTGAAATTTGATCCCAAGAATGTCAACTGGGAAGGCCGAGATCGGTTTATAATCAGCAAAGGGCACGGCGCTATTTCTTTATATCCGATATTGGCCGACCTCGGTTTTTTTGACAAAAATGAGCTGACCCGAATTTCCCAGCCGGAAGCTCTTTTGGGCGACATTCCGGATAGCCGCATTCCGGGTTTTGAAACTACCAATGGCGCTTTGGGCCATGGTTTGGGCGTGGCCTGCGGCATGGCCCTGGCTTTGAAGAAAAAGAAATCGGATTCCAAAATTTTTGTTTTAATGGGAGACGGAGAATTGTGCGAAGGAGCGGTTTGGGAAGCGATTATGTTCGCCGGGCAGCGCAAGCTGGACAATCTCTCGCTGATTATTGATAACAATAAAATTTCAATGCTTGATTATTGCCAAAACATCATTGATTTGGAACCGTTGGAAGACAAATTTTCGGTTTTTAAATGGCAAGTTAAAAGAATTGACGGCCACAACATAGCCGAAGTTTACGAGTCATTGAAAAAAATAAAAGAAGGAGGAAACGGTCAGCCCAATGTTTTGATAGCCGATACCGTCAAAGGAAAAGGGGTTTGCCAATTGGAAAATGACGTTTTGTGCCACATTAAATCATTGAAGAAAGACGAAATTATTGAAGCAATTAAAAACCTGCGATGAACTCCGACCCGACCATAAAAACAATGAGAGATGTTTTGATAGAAGCGATTTATAAAAAGATGGCTTTAGACGAGCGTGTCTTTTTCCTGTCGGCCGATTTCGGCGCTCCCGCTCTTGATAAATTAAGAAAAGATTTTGGGGACAGGTTTATTAATGTCGGAATCGCTGAACAAAATTTGGTCAATATCGCGACCGGCTTGGCCTTGGAAGATTGTATTGTTTACGCCTACGCCATAGCGCCGTTTTTGACAATGAGGGCTTATGAGCAGATAAGATTAAGCTTGTCTATTTCCGCCCAGGTAAAACCCGTCAACGTAAATCTGATAGGAGTGGGCGGCGGGTTAAGTTATGACGTGGCAGGCCCGACCCATCATTGCCTGGAGGACATCAGCCTTATGCGGCTTTTGCCCAATATGACGGTATTCTCGCCGAGCGACTGGAAATTGGCGGAAAATTTCTTTGATTATTCTTTTGATAAAAAAACGCCGAAATATTTCCGGCTTGACGGTAAACCGGTTTCTTTGATTTACGATAAAGTCGGCGATCTGGATTTTGAAAAGGGATTTTATGAGCTGGTGAATGGAGACAGGACATGCCTGGTTTCTACCGGCTATCTGACTCATCGGGCTTTAAAAGCGGCCAAAGAAACACCGGGGGTGGGCTTAATTGATGTTTTTATGTTAAAGCCGCTTGATGAAAAACGGCTCTTTGAAACCTTAAAAAAATACGCCAATGTTATTACTCTTGAAGAAGCCTTTGTAAATAATGGAGGGTTGGACTGCTTAATCTCCAAAATACTTAGCGATAACCAGTCTGGCATTAAATTAAAAAGAATGGGAGTAAATGATAAGCATGTTTTTGAGCTGGGAAGCAGGAATTATCTGCATATGTTGAATAATTTAGACGATGAAAGTATTATTAAAACAATTAAGGAATTCAGTTTTTAATTTATTATGAACGCGATCAGATATCATCTCGCTGAAGACACTATTGATAAAAACGACATTGACCAGCTGATTGAATGGCTGAAAACCTATCCTCGGCTGACCAAGGCCGATTTGACATTGGCTTTTGAGAAAAAATGGAGCGATTGGGTGGGTAAAAAATATTCGGTTTTTTGCAATTCCGGCTCTTCGGCTAATTTGCTGATGTATTACGCGCTTTTGCTGTCGGGGGTTCTTAAAAACAAGAAAATTATCGTGCCAAGCGTGGGCTGGGTAACTACTATCGCTCCGGCGATTCAATTCGGATTTGAGCCGATAATGTGCGAGGCCGATAAAGATACTTTCGGTTTGGATTTAAACCATCTTGAAAAGTTGCTCCAGGAACATAATCCCGGCGCCGTTATCATGGTGCAGGTTTTGGGAGTGCCTCACAAAATGGACGAACTGATGGCCTTGAAAGAAAAATACGGATTTGTCTTGCTTGAAGACGCCTGCGCCGCCATGGGGGCTTCTTACCACGGAAAAAAAGTCGGGTCTTTCGGCGATATGTCCAGCGCTTCGTTGTATTTCGGGCATCAGATATCAACCATTGAAGGCGGGCTGGTTTCAACCGATAATAAAATTTTTAACGACGCTTTGCTGATGGCGAGAAGCCACGGTTGGAGCAAAGACCTTGACAAAGAAACGCGCGGCCAGCTGATAAAAAAATACGGCATTGACGATTTTCACGCGCCGTTTGTTTTCTACGAGCCGGGGTTTAATCTCCGCTCCACTGATTTGAACGCTTTTCTGGGAATACGCCAAATTGATAAAATGGATTGGCTGATTAACAGACGGAGAGAAAATCATGGCATTTACGAAAAGATTTTAGGCGGTTATCTTTATACCCAAAAAGCGCCGGCCGATTCGGTTGTTTGCAGTATTCATTTCGGTGCCTTGGCCAGAGACGGCGAAGAAAGAAAAAAAATCGTTATGGCCCTGGAAGAAAATGGGATTGAAACGCGGATGTTCTCGGCCGGCAATCTTGGCTTGCATCCTTTTTGGTATAATCGTTACGGCAAGGCGTCGTTCCCGATGGCGGATAAAATTCATCATACGGGTTTTTTTCTTCCCAATAATCCTTCTTTGACCCCGAAAGACATTGAATTTGTTTCCAGCATAGTATTAAACACCTTGCTTCACAGCATTAAAGAAAGAGCCCATTTCCCCTTATCCAATCCTTCTTTGGCTCCGATTGCCAGATTCGCTTCCGTTAATACCTTGTTTGATAATTTAAAAAATGAAAACAAAAACGAAAATAATATGGAAAATAAACCGGTCAAAATTTTAATCACCGGCGGCGCCGGCTATATCGGTTCAGTTTTAACTTCGGAGCTTTTAAAACAGGGACACGAAGTGACGGTTATTGATAATTTTATGTATAATCAATTGTCGCTTTTGGATAGCTGTCATTATAATAATTTAAAAATCGCGCGGGGCGATGGCCGAAACGAAAAATTAATTGCCCAGCATATTAAAGAAAAAGATTTTATTATTCCCCTGGCGTGTCTGGTTGGCGCGCCGCTTTGCGACAAAGACCCGATAGCGGCCCGGGCTGTCAACCTTGAAGCCATCAAAACGATTTTGCGGCTTCGCGAACCTCATCAAAAAATAATTTTTCCCAATACCAATAGCGGCTATGGCCGACAGCAGGAAGGCGCTTCTTTTTGCGATGAAAATACGCCGCTTGAGCCGATTTCTTTGTATGGTCAATTAAAAGTAGAGGCGGAAAAAGCTATTTTGGAAAGCGGCAACGGAATTACCTTGAGATTAGCGACGGTTTTCGGCATCAGTCCTCGAATGCGCCTTGACCTTTTAGTGAATGATTTTGTTTATCGCGCTCTCAACGATCGTTTCGTTGTTCTTTTTGAACCGCATTTTAAAAGAAATTACATTCACATCCGCGACGTCGTCCGCGCTTTTATTCATTGCATGAATAATTTTGAAGTTATGAAAAACGAGGCCTATAATGTCGGTTTAAGCGACGCTAATTTAAGCAAACTGGAACTTTGTCAGGAAATCCAAAAACAGCTCCCTGATTTTGTTTTTATGGAGTCCAACATCGGCGAAGACCCCGATAAAAGAAATTATATCGTTAGCAACGCAAAAATTGAGAAAACCGGTTTTAAAACCCAAGTTTCCCTGCGGGAAGGCATTGCCGAATTGATAAAAGGATACCAAGTTATTAAGAAAAACCAGTTTGCGAATATTTAATTAATGGAAAGACAATTCAAAAAAGTTCTCATCACCGGAATAAGCGGCTCCGGCGGAAGTTATTTGGCTGAATATATCGTGAATAATCGTCCCGAAACGGAAGTTCACGGCATAGCCCGCTGGCACAGCGGTTCGGAAAAAAATAATCTGGAAAATATCGCCGATAAGGTGAAAGTTCATGAATGCGATTTGAACGACTTGAGCTCCGTCATCAGGGTTTTGAAAGAAGTCAAACCCGACGGCATCTTTCATCTGGCTTCTCACGCCAATGTCCGGGCTTCTTTCATCAATCCAATAGCGGTTTTAAGCAATAATATCCTGGGAACCGCTAATCTTTTTGAAGCGGTTAGAATAGCCGAAATTGACCCGGTTATTCAGCTTTGCAGCACTTCCGAAGTTTACGGCCAGGTAGACCCCAAAAATGTTCCCATTAAAGAGGATTGTCCCCTCAATCCTTCTAATCCTTACGCGGTTTCCAAATTAGCGCAGGATTCTTTGGCCTATACTTATTTTAAAAGCTACGGAATGAAAATAATCAGAACGAGAATGTTCGCCTATTTGAATCCCCGGCGTTCCGATCTATTCGCGACTTCTTTCGCGACGCAGGTGGCTAAAATTGAAGCCGGTTTGCAAAAGGAATTGCGTCACGGCAATTTAGATTCAACGAGAACTCTTATTGATGTTCGCGACGCCATGGAGTCGTACTGGGAGGCTTTGCTTAAATGTCGTTTCGGAGAAGCGTATAATATTGGAGGCGCTACGGTGATAACAGTCGGTGATTTTTTGAATGTTTTAAAAAATAAAGCCAAATGCGAAATTCCTTCCAGTATTGACCCGAATCTTTTGCGGCCGACCGACGTTACTTTGCAGATACCCGATATCAGCAAGTTCCAAAACGAAACCGGCTGGAAACCGAAATATTCTTTTGAAGAAAGCGTGGAATTTCTTTTGGAGCATTGCCGAAGCGAAGTAAAAAGGCGGCAATCTTGATAATTATTTATCAAACATAAAAGTTTCTATGAATGAAATAGATGTAATTCTGATTTATCCTAAAACCGGCATAGACATCGGAGCCACGGTTAGCCCGCCGCATTCTCTTTTGACCATTGCCGCTCCTCTTCACAAAGAAGGATCTAAAGTAAAAATCATAGACCAAAGGACGGACGCCGATTGGAAAGCCCATCTTATTGATTATTTGGGAAAAAATCCGATTTGCGTCGGAATTTCTTCAATGACCGGAACCCAGATTTATTTTGGCATTGAAGCCGCGAAAATAGTCAGGAGTTTTGCCAACGGGAAAATTCCCATAGTTTGGGGAGGGCCTCACCCTTCCACTATTCCCGAACAAACTTTGCGAAGCGAATATGCCGATATGGTTTGTATCGGAGAGGGAGACGAAACCTTCAAAGAATTAGTTGACGCTTTGGCTGAAAAAAGGCCGCTGAACGAAGTGAAGGGAATCGCCTTTAAAGATAATGGGAAAATAGTAATCAACCCCTCGCGTCCTTTGATTGACGTAGAAACGCTTCTGCCGGTGCCTTGGGAGTTGATAGACGTGGAGAAATATATCCATAAAGATTTTTACATTAAGAGTTCTACCCGCAGTTTGGATATCGGACAAACCAGCCGGGGATGTCCTTTCCAATGCGGATTTTGCAGCAGCGCTACCATCAGGCAAAGGAAATGGCGGTCAATGTCGGTTAAAAAATCTCTTGAAAATATAATTGGACCCGTAAAAAGATTTAAT
>MFKM01000004.1 GCA_001779575.1 Candidatus Jorgensenbacteria bacterium RIFCSPLOWO2_12_FULL_42_11 | reverse complement strand
CGAGTAGATGAGCTTTACGAAACTGTAGTTCCCGACGAGAAAAAGAAAGCTATTGTTGGTCGAGATGGTAATGATATAAATAAAGAATAGCCGCCGAAAAATCCGTCCGTCCGAGCAAGGGAATGGCGGAAGGGGGGGATTCCGCTTTTCTCTTACCAAATAAAAATGAGGCCAGTCCCGCCACCTTGCTCGTCAGAGCAAAGCACCGCATAACAATACTTCCGTCGCGCCGAACCTGTTCGCTAAAGTTTTAACGAAAGCGGAGCATTCCGCAAAAAAATGTCTGAAAAAATCGCTATCAACCCTCAAATTGAAGAAAGCTGGAAAAATGTTCTTTCTGATGAATTCGGCGCGGGGTATATGAAGGAACTGAAGAAAAAGCTGGTGGAAGAGATGGAGCAAGGCATTGTTTTGTATCCGCCGGCCAAACAGATTTTCAACGCTTTCAACCTTGCCCCTTTTGACAAAGTAAAGGTTGTTATTCTCGGCCAGGATCCGTATCACGGCCGCGGCCAGGCGCAGGGACTTTCTTTTTCCGTGCCCGACGGCGTTAAACCGCCGCCATCGCTGTTAAATATTTTTAAAGAAATAGAAAATGATTTAGGCGTAAAAATGCCCGAAATCGGCAATTTGGAAGGTTGGGCCAGGCAAGGAGTTTTACTGCTTAACGCTATTTTAACCGTGCGCGCCGACATTCCGGCTTCGCACCGAAATATCGGCTGGGAAAAGCTGACCGATGCCGCCATCAAAGCGTTGTCGGACAAAAGAGAACAGATAGTCTTTCTGTTGTGGGGAAAGTTCGCCCAGGAAAAAGAAAAACTGATAAACGCGGAAAGACACCTCGTTCTAAAATCAGCTCACCCATCCCCTTATTCCGCTAACGCCGGTTTTTTCGGTTGCAAGCATTTTTCCAAAGCCAACGAATACCTGTCCAAAACCGGTCAAACGCCGATTGATTGGACGAATATTTAATTAGAAAATTAGCCGTGAATTTTGTGGTCGTTATAGGCGGAAGTCGCGGCCACGGCGCCCATGGCGGCGGCGGCGATATCCTGTTTGAACGAGCCAAAGTGGTTGACCACGTCTCCGGCGGCGAATACGCCGTCAACGTTCGTTCGCATCATATTGTCAACCTTGACATAGCCGCGCTCGTCAAGCTCCACGCCCAGGGATTCGGCAAGCGAAACACTGGGCACCGAGCCGATTTCCACGAATAAACCGTCAATAATGAGTTCGGATGAACCCTTACGCGGCCGTGAAAGAATTATTTTTTCCAGTTTATCCTTGCCGATAATTTCTTTTACCTCCGTTTCCAGAATGATTTCCGTTTTATCTTTTAACTTTTGCAAATAATCCAAATTAATCGGTTCAGCCGTTATTTTTTTGCGGCGCGCGATAAGAAACACTTTCTTCGCGTACTCCGACGCGAGGATTACTCCCTTGACCGAAGCGTCTCCACCGCCGACCATGGCAATGGTTTTGCCGGTATAAACCGGCCCGTCGCAAGTTACGCAATAATGCACGCCGCGGCCAGTCAGTTCTTTTTCGTTTGGCAAACCAAGCCGGCGGCGCTCCGCTCCGACGGCGAAAATAACAACACCGGCTTCGTAAGTTTTTTTGCCAGTCGCGACAGTAAAACAGTGCCCTTGCCGTTTGATGCTCGCGACTTCCGCGTCCAGCGTTTCAACGTTTAATTTCGCCGCTTGCTGTTTCATCAAATCCATCAATTCGTAACCGTCAACCGATTGAAATCCCGGATAATTTAAAATGGCGCCGGCTTTCGCGGTCTCGCCGCCGAATTCTTTCCCGATAATCAGCGCTTTCATGCGGTATCGTCCCGCGTAAATGCCGGCTGAAAGTCCGGCCGCGCCGGAACCGATAATGATAAGGTCGTATAACATAATTTAATGCCTATTCAATTCCCAGAAGTTTTGACAGCTCTTCCTTGTCAAAGCCGACGACAATCTGGCCGTCAATATCAATGACCGGAACTCCCATTTGGCTGGATTTGCTAATCATTTCTTCCCGCGCTTTTTCGTCGGAAGCAACGTCTTTTTCTTCATAAGCAACGTTGTGTTCCTTGAAAAAGGCCTTGGCCATTTTGCAATACACGCAGGCTGAAGTGCTGTAAATAGTGATTTTTGCCATAAAATTATTTAATTATTAATCTTATTTATTAATCTTTTCGACCTTCAAATCCAAAGCTATTATTTGACGATTAATTTTTTAAATTCTTCCACGATTGGCGCTTGCTCCGCTTCAACTCCGTATTCCTGGGCAAGGTAATAAGCGGCCCAATCAGCCAATACCAAAGAAGAAAATATTTTATAAAAAATATCCTGGCCGGTCAGCTTCACTGCCTCAACGATAAAATTTCGTTTTTTGTAAAGTTGTTTGAATACCGCCATCCGTTTTTTTATTCGCGGGCGGTCTGTTTCATCTTGAAGCAAGACAAAGCAAAAACGAGCGGAAAGTTTTTTGGTTTTTGAAGTCGCGCCGAAACCGGCCATTTCGTTGTGGTTTAGTTCCGGGAAAGCGTTATAAAACGCGGGAGTTTCTCCTGTTTCGTTAAAGTTTATTTTCCAGTCGCGGGCAATCGGCAAATTGCGCGAAGAAGAATAAACCACCGGCGTAAATCCCTTAAGCCGCTTAGCCAACGCCCGGCCTGCTTTTTCAAAATCAGCCGGTTTCAAAGATTGCGCCAGTTCCCCTATTTCTTGAAGCGCCTTGTCTTGCCCCATTAATTTCAAAAGCGCCTTGAAACCAAACCCCAAAGCCAAACGTGGCTGAATGCCTGTATCAGGCATCGCGATGTAAGGCCGACTATGTTTCTTGGCCAGCTCAATAAGCTTTCCTCCGGTAGATATAACGGCGCAAGTCAGCTTTTTTTCAATCGTTTCATTGAAAGCGTCAAGCGCTTCCTCGGTGTTTCCGGAATAAGAGCTTAAAATAACAAGGCGTTCTTTTAATTCTTTATCGGAAAACGCCGGCAAACCGTAATCCTCGTGGACCACGACATCAAGATAAGGATTCCAAACTTTTAAAAGATCGGCCGCCAGATGCGAACCGCCCAGGCCAACCACGATAAATTTGTCAAAATGCCGCAATCTTTCCGCGTTCTCAATTTCCGGCTCGTATTCAAATTGCTTGTTGAAATTTTTTATCGCTTCTTTCATCCCCATATTTTTATTTGATCAGTCTATTCCAATCTTCGGAAAATTTTCTAATCCCGTCATCCGTCAATTCATGATAAAAATCATACTCCCGCCATTTTTTATTTAAACCGATTGCCTGATAAGAAATAGGCTTAAATTTTCCGGCATCGTAGACAAAGTTATTATCCGGCAAAAACATGCTTTTTTCAACCCATTCTTTAAGAATTTTTGAAGGAGCGGTGACAATATCGGAACCAAGCCGCAAAGCGTATGAAAAATGGTCTAAATTTCTGACGCTGGCTGTCAAAACTTCAACGTGCCCGTCCCCCTGGCCGTACATTTCAATTATGTTTTTTATCAAATCCATGCCGTTTTCGCCCTTGTCGTCAAGCCGCCCCACGAACGGCGAAATAAAAACCTGGCCTTTTTTAGCGCCCATGGTTGCCGCGTAAACAGCCGCCGCCTGTTCCTGCGAAAAACAAAGAGTCAGATTGACGCGCATCCCTTCTTTAACGGCTTTCTCGGCCGCGCCCAAACCTTCTTGGGTTATGGGAAATTTTATATGGGCGTTAGGGATCCAAGAAAACATTTCTTTGCCCCAAGAAAACATTTCGTCCATTTTCGTTGATTGGTCGGCGTAAACCTCAATGGAAACCGACCCTTCCGGAACAAGAACGGCGATTTTTTCAATTACTTCGCGGTAAAATCCGTATATTTCCTCCGAGGAAAATTTTTCACCCCTGGCCAATTTGGCTTGCGCTTCGGGATTTTTGGAAACCAAAGTGGGATTGGTGGTTTGCCCGTCCAAAAATCCCAAAATTTCAATAATTTTCCGCGTTTCTTGGGAATCTCCCCCGTCTAAAAATATTTTTGTTTTGAGATTTCGCGGCTTCATACAGATTTTATTGTTTAGATTTTTTTAGCCCGGCTAATTTTTGCGCGAGGTAAAAAGAAAGCGGGAGTAAAAGCGTCATCTGCGATACCGGAGCCAACCCGACCCGAAAATAAGGCGCGAGCGGCATCGCGCTGTTGTAGCCCCATTTCCCCGCAAGCAAAGCGTTTTGTTCTATGGCAACCGCGATGACAAAGCCGATTATGGCCAAAGCAATGAAATCGTTTTTATTGAATTTCATCGGCGATGCCTGTTTCAGCAAGATTACAAAAAGCAATACTCCTACGCTAATGATAACATCTCCGATCGCGGCCCAAAAACACATGGGAAAATGACCGGAAAAAGAAACAAACCCGGCGTAAAGCGGTGCTTGAAGATTTTCCCATACAATCTGAAGCGCGAAAGAAATAATAATAAAAAGAAAAAAATAACGAGTGTTTAATTTTTTCATATATTTATTTAAGCAACAGCCATAAAGAAAATCCGATTATGAACAAAGTGCTCAAATTGCCAAAAATCCGATATCTTTGAAGCGAAACAGGCCGAGATTGCCGGAAAAAAATATAATGGAATTTTTCGTAACGTTTTAAAATCGGCCGATTCCTTAATCGGGGAACGAGAAACGGGAAACCGGTAACAACAAGATCCGGCAAAGCGGCGCCCAAACTCGCCCAGAATAAAATAAAAAAACCCGCTTTCAGCCACCAAAAACACCAAACGAGAAAAACCAAAGACGCTAAAATATCCAGAAAGATTAAAATCCGGACGCGGGCCGATATCGTCCCCGCTTTCAGTTCTTCTATCGGCCAGAAAGAACCGGCGTCAAAATGCGGAATGAAATCCAGCAGATGATGGGAAACCAAACCGAACAAAAAAGCCCCGGGCAAAGAAAAACGAGCCGAAGCGCTGACGGCGCTGGCAAAAACAATATGGGCGGCGAGAATCATTAATGCTTTATTTTGAAAATCGGCGCTACCGAGAAAGCCGTTCTCTGACTTTTTCCACCACGTCGCTTATCGTCCAGTTTGATTTCACTAAATAGTATGAAGGTTCGGAGTCGGTGATTTCTTTATTAATTTTTTCGTTATCAGCATTTAAATTCGTGAGGATGATGACGGGAACGTTCTTGCCCCACGCGTTTTCCTGACGCAGTTTTTTGAGCATTGTCATGCCGTCCATTTTAGGCATCACGATATCAAGAAGGATTAGGCTAGGTTGTTCCTTGAAAGCGACCGCCAGCCCTTCTTCGCCGTCCCGGGCCTTGAGAACCCGAAAACCTTCCCGCGTAAATTTATCCACCAAAGCTTTACGTTCGGACATTTCATCCTCCACGATAAGTATTTTTTTCTTTGTTGATTCTTCCATGTCCTCAATTATAACACTAAATGATTAAAAAAGGAATTTAGTTCCCGGGTTCTGTCGCAAGCTCTTTCGCCCCTTCTTTTTTGCCCTTATCCTTGATTGGAATGGCCAGATAAAAGACGGTTCCCTTATTTATTTCCGATTCAAACCACAAATCATATTGAACGCGATTCGTGATTAATTTGGCCAAATACAGGCCCAAACCCGTGCCGTCCTGGTCTTTTTCTTTCATGTTATCCGCGCGGAAAAATTTGGTGAAAATTTTATCGTATTGATTTTTGGGAATGCCGTATCCCGTGTCAGCCACCACAACAACCAAGCTGTTTTCTCCGATTTTTCGGCCTCCGATATTTTCGTCTTTTTGCTTCAATGATATTTCTATGTTGATTTTGCCGTCCGCCGGCGTATATTTGACGGCGTTTAAAATAATGTTTTGCAAAACGATGCGCAAAAGTTTCGGGTCGGCGAATATCAAAGGAAGATTAGGCGCGCGCACTTCCTTTACGTTAAGTTTTTTTGCCCGTATTGGCAATTCGGATTCTTTAAGAACTTCCTTCGCCAAGCCGGCGACATCGGTTGGGCTCGGTGTCGCCATAAAAACACCAAGCTCAATCCGCGATACGTCAAGCAACATGTCAATAAGAACGATCATCCGCTGGTTGTTTTGGTAAACCTCCTCAAAATATTCTTTTTGTTTTTCGTTTAACGGCCCGATTTCTTTTGAAAGCAGCATTTCCAAAAACCACTTCATGCTTGTCGGCAAAGCGCGAAGTTGATGGGAAGCGAGAGAAACAAATTCGCTTTTAGTTTGGTCAATGTCTTTGTCTTTCGTAATATCGCGAAAAATGTCAATCGCTCCGATGATTTTATTATTTAAAACCACCGGCGTTACGGTAATCGCGGCCGGAAACTGCGTTTCGTCTTTGCGGACATAGTAGTAGGTAATAGCGGAAGAAAGAGTGGTGGAGATTTTCTTGCCGGTGGCAAGCGCGATTTGCATCGGTTGATTGTTTAATGATATATTTTCCCCTTTTTCGTTTTTCGCGAAAAGAACCTCGTCATATCTTTTGCCTATGCATTCAGCCGGAGTGATGCCGAGAAGCTCGCCTGCCACTTTGTTCATTCCGATTATTTTCCCGTCTTCGTCAATCACGGCCAACCCGTCGCCGATACTTTCCAGAAAAGCTTCTTCCTTCGCCTTTAATTCTTCCGACTTTGTGATTGAAATAGCAAACCAAGCGCCCAAACCGGTAATCGCCACGTTAATCATAAGCAAAATAAATAGAACAATGTCCATCCGCGTTTGCTTTTCGTCGTTCATTTTCACGTAAGCCTTCACCATCTCGTTGTTCCTCCGAAGCATTTCCGGAGCGTTTTTTTCAATAAAGTCCAAAGCGTTGCCTACCGCGATATTTGGCGCGCCATTGATAAAAACAGGTTCGTTCACAATAGTCTCGCCATGCTCTTTATACTCCAGCCATAAATTCTCCGCTTTTTTAACAACAAGCATAATTGCCGGAATTGTCGGCGGCAAAAACCGGTTACCGGCAATTTCCGGAGCAACGCCGCCGTCTTTAAGCGCGTAAAAAGAAACCTGATGCAAGGCGATTATATTCTTAAGGGTTTCCCTTACTGCTTCGTTGCCGCGAACCACTCTTTCGGCGTAAAATCCCAATTGCTGGGAAAGCATCCTGTTTCTTCCCGCGGCGTCAATAATCGCCCCGTCGGTTTTTTGCGCGGCTTCAAAGTAGCGGACGATGAAAAAATTAGTGAGCGCCAAAACGAAAAACAAAAAGAAAACAAGCCACAGTTTTTTATTAATCGGAGCGATGTTCATAGCGTTTGAGCTCGAAATAAAATTATCTTTTTATGCTTGGTCAAATTATAACACAAAAAGACCCTGTTTATCGGTTCGCGGGCAAAAATGGTGGGTGTGGGAGGGATCGAACCTCCGGCCTCTGTCTTATCAGGACAGCGTTCTACCACTGAACTACACACCCGTTGATTGCTAAGGAATTTTTATCAAGTCTAATTTTTTGAATTCTTTGATATTAAACTGAATGACGGCCGGCGGTTCCAGGGCGTTAGGATTCAAAACGATATTTAGACGTTTTAAAAGAAAACTCAATGACCACGATACGCCGGCGATAAGGATAATTAACATTAAAACCGCGGTTATCAAAAAAGTCAATTCTTGATAATGTTTTGCTTGTTTTTCTTTGCCCATACAAAATGTTCGCTGGTTCGTAATTGCTCTTTTTAATGGAATAAAACCTCGCCGCCGATGCTCAACGACGAACCGACGAAATCAAAACTTTTAAAACCTATTAAAAAACGGCTGTCTTCCATGGCCTTGATAAACCTGAAAATTTTAACCAAAGAACCGCCGGTCGTAATGGTAAACCCAACCCGGCCCGCCGTGTCAGGGCCCGATGGCGATTCATTGCCGAAACTAAAACCGAAACCAATGCCTTCCTGGGACGCCAATCTTTCCATTTCTTTGGGAAAATCAAAAAGCCGATCTCTAATTGGAAGCACGTTTCCTAGGATATTAAAATAGGGCTCGGCTTCATTTGATTGGCTTTGCAGCTTCGCGAATAATGATAATTCTTCGGAACGGTTAACCAGCTCCTGGCGCTGTTTTCTGATCGCTTCAGCCCGATTGTTGATATCCCTTCCCAGAAAAATCAAGCCCCCGACCGGAATTAAAAGCGCCAACAAAACCTTCAATAACTGCTTAATCAAACCTTGCTTAAAATTACCCATTACTCTTATAATAACAGAACACTAATCATTGGACAAGAAAAAAATTATTAAAAAAATCGCCCTCAAAGATTCCGATTATCCTTCTCTTTTAAGAGAGATTCCCGACCCGCCGGCGGTTTTATATGTTTTGGGAGATTTGCCAGACGAGAAAATCCCCCGCCTGGCCATTGTCGGCACTCGTAAAGCCACTCCCAGCGGCTGCTTAATCGCCAAGGTCTTGGCCAAAGAATTAAGCGAGGCCGGTTTTATTATCGTCAGCGGCCTGGCGATGGGAATTGACACCGCCGGCCACGAGGGCGTGCTGGCAAGCCGCGGAAAGACCATCGCGGTTTTAGGCAACGGCTTAAACGGAATTTATCCCCGTCTCAATAAAAATCTGGCCGAACAAATTTTGGAGCTGGGCGGAGCGATTATTTCCGAATATCCGCCAAACGAACCCGCTTTCCCGTCTAATTTTCTGGCCCGGAACCGCATTGTCAGCGGCTTGTGCCTGGGCACTATC
>MFKM01000003.1:2650-14354 GCA_001779575.1 Candidatus Jorgensenbacteria bacterium RIFCSPLOWO2_12_FULL_42_11 | reverse complement strand
AATTATCCGCACCGTTACTTTTTCATGCTCAATAACCGCCTCATGGCCCCTTGCCAACGCCCGCTTGATGAAATTTCGAGCCGAGTCCGGAGTAATTTTCTCTTCACTTTTGTAGCAAACCCGGCCGTACTTTTCAAGATTTCTTAAAATCTTTTCTCCGTCAATATCATCTTCAATCACGAAATACGGTTTAATGATTTCCATTTTCTTTTCCTCCTTTCAATTTTTATAGGTTTTTATTTTAAAGGTGCGGACTTTAAATCTAACAAAAAGCAAAAAAACTGTCAAGCCGCTGACAGTTTCCGGATTTATTTCTTCAACTTTTCTATTCTTTTATTTCTATTCCCATGCTCCGCGCCGTTCCCGCGACAATTCTTTCGGCCGCCTCCGGGCTGTCGGTGTTTAAATCAACCATTTTCCGCTCGGCAATTTTGCGGACATCTTCTTTGCTCACTTTGGCTACTTTGGTTTTCAACGGATCGCCGGACCCTTTTTCAACGCCGGCCGCTTTTTTCAGCAGGGCTGAAACCGGCGGCGTCTTCAAGCGAAATTCAAAAGTCCGGTCCTGATAAATGGTAATCTCGGCCGGAATAATATCGCCACCCATATCTTTCGTCGCTTCGTTGAATTGAGCGCAAAACTGCTGGATATTCACTCCGTGTTGACCGAGAGCCGGACCCACCGGCGGCGCCGGATTGGCTTTGCCGGCCGCAATTTGTAATTTAACGATTGTTTTTATTAATTTTGCCATAATGAATTTAAATTTTATTTACCTGCAATAAATCCAGCTCAATGATGGTTTCCCGGCCAAAAATAGGAACCCCTA
Source organism: Candidatus Jorgensenbacteria bacterium RIFCSPLOWO2_12_FULL_42_11 (assembly GCA_001779575.1). Taxonomy (GTDB): domain Bacteria; phylum Patescibacteriota; class Minisyncoccia; order UBA6257; family MFKM01; genus MFKM01. The sequence goes on along the minus strand of MFKM01000003.1, from coordinate 13,528 downwards.
TCTTAACCTTTCCTTGTTCTCCGTTAATCTCCGCTATTTTCCCGTCATGGTCCTTGAATGGGCCGTCAACAATTTTTACCATTTCTCCCACCTTAAAGTCAACTTTGAACTTTGCTTCCTTTTCGTTCATTTTAGCCATCAAACTTTCAATTTCTTCTTTGGAAAGAGGAGTGGGCTTGGTGCTGTCAGCTCCCACAAAACCGGTTACCCGAGGCGTATTCCTGACCACGTACCAGGAATCATCGTCTAAAATCATATCCACCAAAACATAGCCCGGGTAAATTTTTTCTTCAACTTCCTGCCGTTTTCCGCTTTTTATTTTTATTTTCTTTTCCTTGGGAACAAGGACATTGAGAATTTTATCGCGCATCTCCAAAGATTCTATTCTCTGTTTTAAATAACGAACAACCGCGTCTTCGTAACCGGAATAAGTGTGAATGGCGTACCAATGGCGTTCTTTTTCTGGCAATTGTTTCGGCATTTATTTTAAAATTTTATAAAAAACTTTTTTAGCAAATAAAGGAAAGCAAAATCAAGTAAGCCCAGGAAAAAAGCCATGGCCGCTGAAAATCCAAACACAAAGACAGTGTAGCGAATCGTCTCCTGGCGGGTCGGCCAGTTGATTCTTTTAAATTCCTGTCTGGCTTCCTGCAAAAAATTTTTGATTTTAGTAAACATAATAAAATAACGCTAATCTGTCAATATAATGCCAAAATACGAGTTGTCAATATTCGCAATCCGCGAATCGGCAGTGAATACGCATATTAGCATAATAAACGTCAAATATCTAAATTTTTAACGGCGGTGGCGTGAGCCTGAATAAAATTTTTCCGAGGCTCGACTTCCTCCCCCATAAGAATATCAAAAAGCCGGTCGGCTTCAGGCGCGTCTTCAATCATCACCTGCTTCAGCTGGCGGGAGGCCGAATTCATCGTCGTCTCCCAAAGCTGTTCCGGATTCATTTCCCCCAAGCCCTTATAACGCTGAACTCCCACTCCGACTTTGCCGCCTTCGGCCCAGGATTTCAAAAGACGATCCTTTTCCGCTTCTTTGTAAGCATAATGCGCTTCCTTGCCTCTTTGGAGCCGGAAAAGCGGCGGTTGGGCGATAAAAAGATAACCGTTTTCAATAATGGACGCGAAATAACGATAGAAAAGAGTCAATAATAAAGTCCGGATATGCGCTCCGTCGGTATCGGCATCGGTCATAATAACGATTTTATGATAGCGAATCTTTGAAAGGTCAAAAGAGTCGCCAATGGCCGTTCCAATCGCGATAATTAAATTCCTTATCTCCTGATTCAGCAACATCTTGTCCATTCTCGCTTTTTCCACGTTAAGAATCTTGCCGCGCAAAGGCAAAATCGCCTGGGTGCGGCGGTCCCGGCCTTGCTTGGCGCTATTGTGCACAAAAACACCACTAGCTAAAGCAAAGTTATGGTTTCCCGGAACCTCTAAATCGTAAACATCAACTTTTTCTTTTAAGAGAACAATCTCTTTAATGCGGTGGTTATAATTTAAAACTGCCTCTTTCAACCTTTCTTCATTGCCATTAAAAAATCTCTGGCAGATTGTTTCGTATTTAATAAGACTTTTATCGTTTCTGGTTTTTCTAATCTGATTATATTGTTTTTTATCAGCCATTCCATTTTTATTATAAATACTACGAAGAACACCTAATGCTTTTCTTAAATAAGTTTGATTATAAGCTTCCTTTCTTTTTTCTCTAAATTCTTCAGTCCATTGTTTTTTTGTCGTTTCCGCCCGCCATTTTCGCAAATTTAAATCAGTCCATTGATTCTTTGCTATGGCTGAAAGCCATTTTTTCTTCTCTGGATTTTTCTCAAAATACTCTTTAACTCGTTTTGCTTGTTTTTTTCTATTTTCGGTATTACCCCAATATAATTTTTGAACCTCGTTAAGAAGTTTACTGTTCTTTTCTTTATAATCAGAATTATTCCTATAAAATTCTAGAAATTTCTGAGCCATATAATTTTTGTATTCTTCGCTCTGCCATTGTTTTTTCGCTCTTTTACTCAACATTTCTCTCATTTTTGGCGTTGTCATTGTTTTCTTCATTTTCTCTCGATAAACTTCGGATTGGTGAACCCTTCTTGATTTTTCTTTAACATCTTCTCGGTGAATTGTTTTTTTAAGAATTTTTGAATGAAGTAAAAGATGCTCGTCCTTCGGAATTCTAACTAAATTATTTGGATTGTTATTTAATTTATTAAAATCAATGTGATGGACAGCATCGATTTTCCCCTTTTCATAAATACTTCTCTCTAAATTGTATTTATCTGCCAATGAATGAGTAAAAATCCATTTAAAATTTTGATGATTTAAAACCATTTCATATCCTTCAATGGTTATTCTGCCTGCTATTTCAGAATATTTTTTATAAAGAGGCATCAAGGAATCATCCGGAATTAAATCTTTAGCCATTTTATAGCTCCCGTCTCTTAACATAAATTTATGGTCTGGCGTACAAATCAATTCTTCGTTGTTGTCTAAAATAATTTTAACCACCTTCGCGTTATTTTTTGTTTTTCTGGGATTTTTAATTAATTCCACCCCTATATTTCCATCATTTTTTATGGTATAACAAAAATTTTCCTTTCCTTGTTTGTTTTCTTCAACTAAATCTTTAAAAGAAATATTTCTTCCATCAACTAAAGCAACTTTTACATCCCCAGCCAAACATCCGCCGGCTGAATCTCCTTCCACGATGAACAATTCCGATTCCGCGGGATTGCGGGAACTGCAATCGGCCAATTTGCCGGGCAAGGTCATTCCTTCCAGAGCGCCTTTTCGTAAAACCGTTTCTTTGGCCGCCTTGGCGGCTTGCCGGGCCTTAGCCGTCAAAAGACATTTCTCAACAATTTTCCGGCCGTCAGCCGGGTAACGTTCAAAAAATTCTTTCAGCGATTCGTTAACCGCGGTCTCAACGGCCGTTCGGGCTTCCGGATTGCCTAATCGGGCTTTGGTTTGGCCTTCAAATTGAGGTTCCCCCAATTTTACCGAAACCGCCGCCACCAAACCCTCGCGAACGTCATCGCCGATTAAATTCTCATCGGCTTCTTTAAGATAGCCCTCCCGGCGGCCGAAATCGTTGATGGTTCTCGTCAAAGCCGAACGAAAACCGGTCAAATGCATTCCGCCGTCAGGCGTATAGATATTATTGGCGAAACTGACTTCCTGGGCTTCAATTTCATTGGTGTAAACAAAAGCCGATTCTACCAAAATTTTTTCATAATTCCGGCTTTGATAAAAAAATTCATTCTGAACCGGTTCTTTACTGCCGATTAAATAGCGAACGAACGATTTCAACCCTCCCTCAAAATAAAAGCCGTAGGCCTCCGGTTGTCCGGAACGACTGTCAATGATTTCTATCCGCAGTTTCGGCGTCAGGTAGGCCTGTTGGCGAAGATGACTGACAATTTTTTTTAAATCAAAATCAACTTTTTGAAAAATTTGGGAATCGGGTTCAAAAATCACCTTAGTGCCGGTCTGTCCGCATTTTCCTTCTTTTCGAACCTTGTATCGCGGTTGGCCTTTTTCGTATTCCTGGGAATAAAGACTGCCATTGCGACAAACTTCAACCCGCAGCCATTTTGATAAAGCGTTAACCACTGAAACGCCGACGCCGTGAAGTCCGCCGGCCACTTTGTAGGACTAGCCGCCGAATTTGCCGCCGGCATGCAAAGTGCACAATACGGTTTCCAAAGCCGATTTTTTGGTGTGAGAATGAATGTCCACCGGAATGCCGCGGCCGTCATCCGCCACCGCCACCCGGCCGTTAGCGAACAGTTCCACTTTGATATTTTTGGCGTAACCGCCCATCGCCTCGTCAATGCAGTTATCCACCACTTCCCAAATTAAATGGTGAAGTCCGTCAACGCCGGTTGAACCGATATACATCGCCGGCCGTTTTCTGACCGGCTCCAGCCCCTCCAAAACATAAATATCCTTGGCTTCGTAAGAAACCGCCCTTTCTTTAACCGGCGCGGCTTCGGGAGTTCCTTTTTTAGTTGATTTTTCCTTAATTTTTTCCTGTTTTTTAACCATATAAACAAAACTAAAATATCCGTCTGGATACTCCGGTATATTAACAAAAAACCGTTAATTAAGCAAGATTATTTCATTTCTCTCTCAATGTCTTCAATTTCTTTTCTCACGAATTCTTCCGCGTCGTCTAAATCTTTCTTCAATTGCTTGACGACTTTCTCCTCTTCTTCGGTCAGTTGTCGCTTGGCGCGAGTTTTTTCAAGCATTTTAACCTGTTCTCGGATATTATCTTTCAACAAACCAAAGGCCTTGTGGAGAGCGGATTCCGCTTCGCGGACTTCTTTCCGAAGCCGCTTTCTCATAAGCGAAAATTTATGCCACCCGCGCCAAATGATGAAAAGAAGCGCGAAAACAAGAGCAACGAGCGGAACTATCACTGCCAAAAGGCCGATCGCGTAAGTTCCGATGCGAAAAATCACCGGTCTGGCCACCGCGATGATTATTTTTTCGCTGGGCAAACTTCGCGCTCCCCGCCCGTCAATCACCTCCGCCCACAATTTATAAATGCCTTCTTTCGTCTTTTCTTCCGAAATAAAAGTAAAATTTCCGTCTTTGTCGCTCGCGACCGCGTAGCTTTTCGGGTCTTCTTTTTCTCTTTGAAGCCAGACAGTCGCTTGGGCGTTAGCGTAAGTTGTTCCTTTAACCGTAAGTATTTCGCCGCTTTCCAATTTTTGAGGATATGCGACAATCGTCGGTGAATTTATCGGCTTAATGACAAACTCTTCGGAAGCAGTGCTGTAGTTGCCGGCTTTATCATACGCTTGAACTAAAATGCTCCGCTTGCCCGGATTTTGCGGCGGCAAAGTGTAAGGATTGCTTTTTACGATTTCGGGACTGACGTCAAAAAAATCTCCTTCGCCAATTTTGATTTTATAATATTCAATTCCAGAAAGGGCATCGGTGGTATCAAATAATACCGTTGGCCTCGGATTATCGGTTTCTTTGCCATCAACAAATTTGATTGAAAATGGTTCCGGCGGTTGAGTGTCTATTTGAAAACGGAAATGAGAAATTTCTCCCCAGCCGCTGGCGTTGCGTAATTGAACATGAAAATACCAGACGCCATCGTCAAGATTCGCCACTTCTTTTTCGCCGATTGCCGGCGCGTAAACCACAGTGGGAATGACAGCCGGAATTTTACCGACAAGCAAACGCGCCGCGGTCGCGTCAGCGGGAGCTTGCCAGACAAATTTCGCGTCTTTTGCCGCGTACCATTGGTTTGGGTCCGGATGCGTCGGCGAAGAAATCCGGGACGCGAATGGCGCGCCGGAAACTGCAGAAGGAGTGGTTGATTCCGGTATGGTTGTGGCCGCGCCGCCTAAGCTAAACCGGGCATTCCCCAAACTTGCTAAAATATTGGTGCCCTTCCCGTCGTTTGCGAGCGCTGAACCGGAAGAAAAATTGACGAGAGCCGACCCCGCCGCCTTCGTTCTAAAATTTATGGCGAGTATCCTCCCATTTGCTCCGGCAAATCCCGGGTTGAGCACTATTCCTTCAAAATTGACCGTGCCGACGCTATTGGAAAACGACGGCTCTTGAACCCAGAGAGTAAAAATAGAACCGGTTTTTGAAAGCGAAGCGACCTCCAATTTGTCTTGGGGAAAAGCAATGATGCCGGATGCGGCATTCATCGCCTGATCCGCGCTGGAAACATACACAATCGCGGAGAAAGTCTTTCCGACTTCATAACTGCCGCTTGATGGCGCAAAATATAAAGTTGCCGCTTGCGCTGGCAAAGCAACAAGCAACAAGAAACCAGCAACAAGAAAAACCAGCAACATCCCTCTTGTCTCTTGTCGCTTATCGCTTATCGCTTGTTCTTTAATTTTCTCCATATCAAATACGCGATAATTCCTGCTATTACTATTATAATCCACGCCAGCGGAAATTCATACCATCTTATTAGATATCTCGGCTCCACCACGGCGATTCTCTCATTTCCAGCTTTATCCACGGCCTTTACGTAAATATAACTTTTCAATTTTTGGTCCTTTAAAACATACGTACTTTCCGCCTCAATCCATTTTTTTCCTTGTCGCTTGTTTCTTGTTTCTTGTATCTCGTAGTGGTCAATGCCCGACCCTTTGTCCTGGGCGGCAAACACCAAAAAATATTTTCCCTCAAAAACATTCTGATTGCTGGCAATCTCCGGCTTAAAATCCTCCGGCGAATCTTTATCTTCAGGGATCGGGAATCTGGAATCCGGAATCCGGACTTCGCGTTTCAAAATTCTAAATTCAAAATTCAAAATTCCAAGCTTAGCCGGAGTTCCCAAACCGTCGTGGAGCAAAACTTTTCCGTTTTCAAGATTAACAGTTCCTTCGCCTTCGCTTTTTGACGTAAAAATCAAACTAAAAATCTTGCCCGGACGCTCTCCTTCGTAATAAGGGCTTAAAACCCCTGCAAAACCGGTGGGAATAATCCCGGAAAAAATAATCTCTCCTTGTCGCTTGTCGCTTGTCGCTTGTCGCTTGTCGCTTGTCGCTTGTCTTTGATGTGGCCTCTCCACCCACAAATTTATAATTGAATCCCCGTCGCTGATTTCTTTGATTTCCAACAGTTCTTTGGAAAAAGTAATTTTTCCCTCAATGGCGTTAATACTTTCTCCTTCGGCATCTAGCATCAAATCAACTTGGAATTGCTGACCGACACCGATTTCTCGGGTTTGAGATGTTAAATGCAACTGTGCCGCTTGCGATGAAAAAGCAACAAGCCACAAGAGACAAGAGACAAGAACAGGGGTAATAATTTTCAATTTATAATTTTCAATTTTCATTGAATTTACAATTTTCCAATTTTTAATTATTATTTTTATTTCTTAATGAAGTGGTGATTTTTTGGAAAATCATTGTGAGTTCTTGAGCTTCTTGCCATAATTTCCTTATTTCCTCTTTTCTTTCCGGAAGACATTTCGCCATCATTCTCAACCAATGCTTCGTTTCCTGCGCTTCTTTTTTACAAATAAAAATCTTATTTCCAAAATCTCTTTTTGAGCTGGCGCCGTTTGCTTCCATATAATTAGCGCCAATACTGGTTCCTGAACGAATAAGTTGACCGATAAGAGGCCTCGTAATAGCGTCTTGTTTTATGTTACTACAAAACCCGATCACGTTTTCACCAAATTTTGCCGTCCTTTCTTCTAAATTATAGTTGTTTGATAATTGATTCATTAAAAATTTATTGTAAATTGAAAATTGAAAATTCCGCGAAGCGGCTACCCCGTCCAGTAAAATGCCATTATTGAAAAATCAATCAAATCAATTTTTCCGTCGCCGTTGAGCCGTTCAATTTCCGTTGGTTTAAAAGTAGTGGAAAGTGGCCTCTTGTGCCAATACGCCGCGATGGAAAAGTCAACCAAATTCACGCGGCCATCGCTGTTTAAATCGCCTTTTTCTATTTTATTTGGAAGTTGAGCAAAAATATTTTTTGTGCCCACTTTGAAACTTATTACACTACTAAAACTGCTGACCGCTTGATTTCCAATGGATGCCTTGGATTTAGCATAATGAGTGCCGTAATCAACGAAACTGGAGTCAAAGTTATACAAATAGATCCCGTCTTTATCTGATATTGTTTTGCCAAAAAATTCTTCTTCGGAATTAACCGAAATAACAATATCTGATTGAGGCGCTGATTGGCCGAAAATCGCGATATCGTCTCCTCGTTTCACCTCGCTTTTGTCAACCGCGATGGTGGGAGAAATAAAAACGCCGCTCACATTCGTGGTGGCGCCGGAAGTTACGCTCACCGGAAAAGTCAAAAGAGACGAACGAACGCCTTTTTTATCTTCACTGTACAAAGAGAAAATATAATTTCCGCCCAAAAGGCCGGAAACGCTTACTTGAAAATTCGCGTCCGCGCCGGCAATGGCGGTAGCGGCAATTTGGGCGTCTTTCAAAAGAGTGACCGCGCTTTTGGGATACGCCCGACCGGAAAAAATCACGCTTGTGGCTATATAAACACTTCCGCCGCCGCCTCCGCCGCCGCCACTGCTTCCGCCGCCGCAAGAATTAGCGGCGCAAGCAACGGAACAAGCGGCCGGGCAAACGCCGTTAGAACCGCCGGCGTCGCATTGTTCGCCGGTTTCCACAACGCCGTTTCCGCAAGTGGGATTAACGGTGGCGGTGATATTGACCGTGACGGCGAAAACGATGGAATTAGAAAATAAAAATAAGACAAAAACAGAAAATAGAAAACCGACTTCTTGTTTTTTCATTATTCATTTTTCAATCTAAATTTATAGATTCCCCGCCTGCCGGCAGGCGGATATTTTTTAGATTCCGGATTCTCGCGCTTTCTTAATAATCCACTGGTTATATTTCCTGATTCCTTTTTTTAAACCAAAGAATAAAATAGCCAAAGCGATAATGCCGCCTAACGCCTGTTTCCACGGGAAAACAAAAAACCAAATGCTTTTCTTGATTGATTCCGGCTTCTCGCCCCAACGGAGAACAAGTTCCGCTTTGTAAAGACCGAAAGCGAATGGCGGCTTGTTGAATTTTTTGGCAATCCGCAGATTGGCTTCGGTATCCGGCAGGAAAATTACATTAACATCATTAACGCCGAAATCCACGATTTTACCTTTAAATATATTCTTGATTAAAATCTCGCCCTGCGGTTTCTGATAAGTATTGCCGCTGTTCCTGAAAGAAACAACGAAACTTTCCGGCATTTTACCCCAGAAAAATCTTTTACCTTCGGCGCTGAATCTCAAAACCTCGGCGGACTCGTTAACCTGGCCGGAAACCTGGAGATAAACGAGAATGCCGGCGCGAGTGACAATAGACACTTGTCCTGGTCCTTGCGGCGGCGCTGTTCCCCACCAGATTACGGCAAAATGACCGCCAGGCGGCGCTTTTTGGGGTATTTCAATCGTGAAAGGGATTCTTTTTTGCTCGGCCGGTTCCAATGTTACGCTTTCAGGAAGCTTAATCCAATTAGCCAATTCAGTCGGTTCAGCTGGCCGGAATTTCTTCTCGCCGTTTACTTCGGTGAATTTTTCAAAAGCCGGCCAAAGAGTTTGCTTCGCGCCGCTGTCATTGATAAGGATGATCGTGTTTTCAACGACGGCGCCGGGGTCAACGCGGTATTCCATTTTAGCCGGTCCGACTGTCACCGCTAAGACGGAAACAGGCGCGATAATTATAAAAGCGGCGGTTAGAAATGAAAAAGATAAAATAAAAAAAAGTCGGCGCATAATGTGAACAGACGCCACCAATCTTAGTTTGCCGAACATTCGTAAGTAGTGGTATCGCTATAACTGCCAGCTGGCGTTACGCTGGAAATAGCGGCTTTGTGAGTAATTTTCACTTCGCGATTTGAAGAAGTGGCGGTTGTTGAAGCGATGGTCTGATTAGTTATGTCTAAACGGCCCACCGTATTTCCGGTCTGAAGATAACGAGCGACAACTCCCAAAACGGCGCCGGTGCCGGTTGTGGTGGTAGCGGCCTGAATTCCATAGCCCTCGGTTCCGGCGACAAGCGTTGAAGTGGCGTCGCCGGCGGCGTTAGGCGAACGGATAAGGTAAGCCGGACTCGTGGTGGCCAAGCCGCCATTAACGGCATTCCCGGCATCTTTTACGTAAAGCGAACAACCGCTCGCGGCATTAGCGCAAGAAATCGTGCTTGAGGCGTTGGGAGTGGAAGTCGCTATAACCGAACTCGTTAAAGCGCCAAAAGCGCTTGACGACTGATCGGTGGAACAACTGATAGTGGCCTCTACCGACGCGGTTACGGTTACCGCGGAAGTTGTGGCGGCGCTAACTTGTTCCGGAGGCGTTATTAAAATTTCCAAACTCGGCCAAAACCAGCTCGTCATTACAAACAAAACGACTGCCGTCAAACCGATTGTCGTTAAAGTATCCTCTCTCTCAAGTAATCGTAATATAATTTTCTTCATAGTTATTTTTAAAAATAAATGACCTTTATTAAAATGACCTTTATTAATAATATAATCATATCATACTTGATGAATCTATTGGTTGTGGATAAGTGCCGAAGTATAGGAATTAGGGCGCGCCTTAATTCAATAAACAACTATAAGTAATCGTATCGTTATAACTTCCGGAAATAGTGGTGCTGGAAGCGGCGGCTTTGTGAACGACGACGACTTCCCGATTAGTCACATCGGCGGTTGATGAGGCCATAGCTTTAGTCGTAGTCGCCAATCCGCCGACCGTATTGACATTCCAATCGCCGGCTTGCGAATATCGCGAGTTGAAATTTAAAGCGCCGCTGCCCGTGGCGGTGCTGGTGGCTCTGATGCCGTAACCCTCGGTGTTAATCGCGAGAGTGGTGGTAGCCGAAAAAGAAACATTTGGCGACGCTATCAATTTGGAAGAAGTAGAATTCCAAAGACCGGGATTGCCGCCGCCGCCCGCGTCATTTATATAAAGAGCGCAGCCGTTTGTAGTATTGGCGCAGGATATCGTGGTTGAGGCGTTAGAAGTGGAAGTGGAAACCGCGCTCGCCGTTAAAACGCCGAAAGCGGTTGAAGATTTATCGGTGGAGCAACTGATTGTGGGCACCGCCGCCGAAGCATCGCCAACCGCCCAATAAAGCACTCGGCGCGTAGCATTATCCGCTACAGGCCAGTTCAACACAAAACCATCACTGTTATAACTGTCGACGACAGCTCTTGCCGCCTGGGTTGGCAAAGCGTGGGCAACCGGCACCATCATAGTGATAGCTTGAGTAGAAGTGGAAAAAGTATCCGGATCAGGGGTGGTATCGCCATCAACATCGGCATAACCGATACTGCCAATGGAAGATGTGGCGGAAGCAACATATCCCAAACTTAATACGGCATTATT
>MFKM01000003.1:0-2570 GCA_001779575.1 Candidatus Jorgensenbacteria bacterium RIFCSPLOWO2_12_FULL_42_11 | reverse complement strand
TAGTTTGATCGCCGGTGGAAGTGGCTTGATTTAAATCAGAAACTTTAAACTGACCGCCTTTAATCGCCAAATAAAAAACCACGGTGTTATCGTTAGTGGCGCCATCCAAAATATCCATCTCAAAACCGGTGGAAGTCATACTATTGATTCTCGCCACGCCATCAACAGCCGACGGGTTGCCAGCGGCATAAAATTGCACCAAGGCATCGGTGATGGAAGCGATGGAAACGGTATCAGCGGCGGTGGCTTCTTCGGCATTTAAACCAATACCGGCTTGGGTGCTTGTGGTGTTGGTGGAGAATCCAAGCGCGAAGCGACCGCCGGCGCTAAGAGGGAAAACGGTGTCGTATGTTGATAATGAAATTGCTGACATAACCATTACGAAATCCGGTTGAAAACTTAAACTGGACACGGCGGTTTGAACACCGAGCGTATTTTGCATCAGGAAACTGCCAACGGCGGTATTCGTGATATCCGCGCCGCCAATCGCCATGTAATAAATAATATATTGAGCGGTGCTCGTCGTAGTCCATTTAAGAGTAAAGCCGTTACTGTCCATGCTGGTTAAAATGGCTTTAGCTTTCAAAACGCCGCAGTTGGCGACAGCGCTGCCATCGCCGCTTAAAATAATAATGGTTGAGGTTGATATCATATTCGCGACGTCGGAATTTAAACCGTTGTTACTGCTTTCCGAGCAATAAGAAATAGCGGCGCTTGAGGTAGCAGCGGGACCGCTTGCGAAACCGACACCGATGGTCGTGGAGGCCGCCGCGCCACCACCCACGCGCGCGGTAGTTGTCGCCGTCCATAAAAAAATAATCGCTTCCGGTTGAAAACCCGTGCCGGTTATCGCTTGCGTGGCGGAAGTCGTGGCGTTGAAAGTGCCGACCGCGACATTCGTGGCGGCAAGGGCATGAGCAGGATTAAAAATCTGAAATAGAAAATAAAGCGGAATGAAAAAAAATAAAAAATTAAGGATATAGGATTTAGAAAGCATAATTTTTATTTCATTTCCAAAATTGTTTCTTTCCCGGTGGATTTGCTTTTGCATTCTTCATAGCCGATATTATCCGCGCAAATTATTCTTTCCGGGTCGTCAACTTCTAAGAAATGAAATATGCCCTCTTCGTAGAGCGAAAGCGGACAAATATTTTCTCCGTTCTTGCCAAATCCGATACTAATAACAGCCCCGCTTTCCACGACGCCAAAATCACGATACGCGGAAGTTGTATCGCTTTCTTTATATACATATATATTTTTGTTCGTATCGTTTAGAACATAGGAAGTTTCTGAACACTGGCCGGGAAAAATTTTGCTGTTCGCGGGAACACTGAATAATTTCTTATCAAGCGGAGAAAGATCGTTAACTTCCATTCCTTTTTCGTCTCGCAACGCCATTTCGGCATCGGAAGGCAATATGCTTTCTGTTAAAACGGTCATTGATTTTTTGGTTTCGTATTCCACTTCCAGCCACAAGCCGTCTAAATAAACTATCGGCGCGAAATCCACCGGCGATAAACTTTGAATGGCGATTTGAACTCTTGAAACGTCTTCCCAATTAAAATTGGGAATCTCTAACGCGAGATTTTGCCAGCTATCAAGATTCACCTTGCCTAAACTTTGCCAATCGGCGCCGTCTATGGTGTAAAGGATTTCCAGGAAGGGTTCGGGGAGGGCGGGAGTTTCGGTTATGACGGTTGCTTCGGTTGCGGCGGTTTCAGCCATGGTTTCTATCAAAGAAGCTTCGGTAAAAATATTCTCTTCCGGAACGCTCGTAGAAACTTCCGGTTCCGGCAACAACTCCGGCAAAGATTCCAGCAAGCTTGAAGTAGCGCTAATTTCTGCCATAAAAGACGGGGTCGGATTTTTCTCAATAGGTATCTGGGGGACAGCTATCTCTTCGGCAAAAACCAAATTAATAATTTTATTCCAAAAAGAAGCGGGAGGAGATTGATCTGCTTCTTCGGGAGGCGTATCGGTTTCGGTACTGGTGGCTTCCGGGGAAATTATTTCTATCAGAGTGCTGGTTGATTCCGAGAAATTATTGTCGGTTAATGGTTCGCTTTCCGTTTTTACCGCCCAAGAAAATTTTAATGAAACTTTTTTGGGTTGAGAGTTTTCCGGCATTTCGCCCTGAAAATTGCCGCAAAAAATTTGCGAAATGACATTTTTCAAGACAGCTGAATTGGCTTCGTTGAACTCTTCGGGAAGAGCGTCTTTACCGAGTTCCGGCCGGCCCTGGACGTTCTGGGAATTTTCCCAGCCGCCTAAACAAGCGACCGGATAAAAATCAATGATTTCCGCTTTGGTAACCGCCAAATAGATGACGGCGCCGAAAACGGAAACCGCCATTGTCAAAGAAAAAACAAAAAATCGTTTATGGTATTTTAAAAACCGTTTAATATCGTCTGGTTTAAATTCTATCTTCAAAGTTTTTTTCTTCAGAAAAATTATCGGTTTTCGCGATAAAAACAAACCTTTATCATTCTTGTTTATTATATCTTTCATCGTCTTGAAATAATTTTACCATAAATGATATTATTTTTTTCCCCTTATCTTCACGAAGTTAA
>MFKM01000002.1:9128-12674 GCA_001779575.1 Candidatus Jorgensenbacteria bacterium RIFCSPLOWO2_12_FULL_42_11 | reverse complement strand
ATAACCGACGCGAGCGATGACGAAAAACAAAAATTAATCCGGCTTCACACCGCCACTCACCTGCTTCACCAAGCCCTCGCGGATTTATTCGGAAACGAAATAAAACAAATGGGTTCCGACATAAACCCGGAACGACTGCGTTTTGATTTTCCTTTTGGAAGAAAATTAACCGCGGGAGAAATCGTTGAATTGGAAACTATCGTCAATCAGAAAATCAAGGAAAATTTACCGATTAGATTTGAAGAAAAATCTAAAGAAGAAGCGGTTAGCGAAGGAGCCAAGGCCTTTTTTAGAGCCAAATACCCCGACCGGGTCAAGGTGTATTCCATCGGCCATTCAACGGATTCAGGGCAAGCTTACAGCAAAGAAATATGCAACGGCCCTCATGTCAAAAACACTGCCGAAATCGGCCGATTTAAAATCATCAAAGAAGAAGCGGTTAGCGCCGGTGTCAGGCGAATCAAGGCAGTGGTTGAAGAAAAACCAGACGAACTATCCTAAAATTATCTTTAAGGTTATACTGAAATAAACCCAACAATTAATTTCTAAACAGAAACTATGGCCGAAGTCAGAATTTCTTTTTTAAAACAAGAAATAGAGAAAGAGCTAAAATTAGACGAAGGATCTTCAATCGTTAAACTGGTTGACCTTTTATTAGAATACGCTTTCCTAAACCGAGCCTCGGATGTCCATATTGACCCCGAATCGACAAAGCTGGCCATGCGTCTTAGAATTGACGGCGTTCTTAGGGACGCGTTTGTTTTTCCCAAAGAACTCCAGCCGGAAATAATTTCCAGAATTAAAGTATTGTCCGGTTTGAGAACTGACGAACACCAAATGGCCCAAGACGGACGTTTCCGAGCAACCATTGTTGATGTCGGGTATGTAGATGTCAGGGTTTCCATCGTGCCAACCTATGACGGAGAAAATGCCATCCTGCGACTTTTAAGCGAACGAACCAAGATTGTTGCCATAGAAGATTTGGATTTAAACGAAAAAGATTTGTTCAGATTGCAAAAAGCCATTAGAAGGCCTTACGGCATGATTTTAGCTACCGGCCCCACGGGTTCAGGCAAGACCACCACGCTTTATACCGTTATCAGGGCTTTAAACACCAAAGAAGTTTCTATTCTTACCATTGAAGACCCGATAGAATACGCTATCGCCGGGATTGACCAAATCCAGGTAAACACCCGAACCGGGCTAACTTTCGCCAACGGTTTGCGGTCAATTTTACGCCAAGACCCGAATATCATCATGGTGGGAGAAATCCGAGACGAAGAAACTGCCGGAATTGCCGTCAATGCCGCCCTGACCGGCCACCTTTTGCTTTCCACCATTCACACCAACGACGCGGCCACCGCTTTCCCAAGATTGATAGACATGAAAATTGAGCCGTTCTTAATCACTTCTACGGTCAATATTGTTGTCGGTCAGCGATTGGTCAGAAGAATCTGCCCTGATTGTAAGATTGAAATGAAAATCACCCATACTGAATTTGAAAGCTTGTTCAGTTCGTTGACGCTTAATGTTTTAAAAAACAATAGAGAGTTTTTCAAAGGCAAGGGTTGCGATCAGTGTAATCAAAGCGGTTATTACGGCCGGCTGGGTATTTATGAGGTTCTAGAAATTGATGATAGTATTAGAGACGCGATCATGCAACGAAAAAATGCCAGCGTCATCAGAAGCATCGCCATCAAAAACGGCATGACCACCATGCTGGAAGACGGTTTCAAAAAAGCCATTGAAGGTAAAACCACCATTGAAGAAATATTAAGAGTTATTCATGAATAAACTGTCTTTAAATTTTTTTTCAAAAGTTTCTCTCCAGGACCAAATAATTTTTGCCAAGCACTTGGCGATAATGCTGCAAGCCGGCATGCCTATTTTGGACAGCTTAACCATGCTCAAAAAACAGCAAAAGAAATCCAAGCCGTTTTTTAAAATCTTGGAACAGCTGATTATTGACGTTGACAGCGGCCAATCACTGTCGTCCGGCTTAGACCGATTCCGCCAGATTTTCGGCAATCTTTTTATAAACGTCATTCGGGTAGGCGAAACCAGCGGCACTTTGCCGGAAAACTTAAACTATATAGTGGAAGAACTTCAAAAAAAGCAGTCTCTCAACCGCAAGATTAAAGGAGCCATGGTCTATCCGGTAATCATTTTGATAGCCGTTTTCGCCATAGTGGGAATTTTAATCTTCGTGGTTTTCCCCAAAATACTGCCTCTTTTCAATTCCCTCAAGGTTAAACTGCCGCTGGCCACCCGCTTATTGCTCTTTGGTTATAATGTTATTTCTGAAAATTGGCTTTTGATTATTTTGGGTCTTTTCGCGGCTTTTATCGGTTTTTGGTTAATGCTAAAAAATAAAAAAGTAAAATTTTATCTTGACCATTTCTTATTGAAACTTCCTTTTTTGGGGTCAATGGCGACAAACATTAATATGGCCAACCTGACCAGAACCTTGAGCCTTCTATTGAAAAGCGGCATTAAAATAGTTGATTCCCTGGAAACTACCGCCAATTCGTTGTCCAATTCGGTTTATCAGCGGGAATTAAAAAAAGTAGCCGTGGAAATTTCCGGCGGAGGCCAAATTTCCCATTATTTGTTAAAAAGAACCAAGCTTTTTCCCATCATGCTTTCCCAGATGATTGAAATCGGCGAAAACACCGGCAATCTCTCGCAAACGCTTTCATATTTAAACAATTTCTACGAAACCGAAGTGGACGAAATAACCAAAAATCTTTCCACCACGCTGGAACCCATACTTTTAATAATTATGGGCGTCGTTGTGGGATTCGTGGCCATTGCCATTATTACTCCAATTTATTCCCTCACCCAAAGCGTGAGCAGATAATAATTAAATAATGTCCCAAAAAGGATTTACCATACTTGAATTAATGCTCGTTGTCGGAATGCTGATCGTCATTTTTTCCCTGGGCTTCCCGATTGCTTTTGACTTTTACAAAAATTACCAGCTTCGAGCCGAAGGAGACAAGTTTATTTCGCTTTTAGAAACAACCCGCAACTCGTCAATGATCAATCTTAACCAGTTGCCGCACGGCATCTATCGGGATAATGATAATTTTGTCATTTTTGAAGGAAACAGTTTTGCCGCGCGAAATCAAAGCCAGGACCAAAACTTCCCAAGAGCTAAAACAATTTCCGTTGCCGGTCCGAATGAAATAATTTTCAATTCTCTCTCCGGCCAGGCTGATTCTTCCGCTTTTGTTTTCAACAATGGAATTAAATCTTTTAATATTTATGTTAATCAGGAAGGTCAAATTAATTGGCAATAAGGGACAATCCCTGGTTGAGGCGCTGGTGGCTATCGGAGTTTTTTTAATCAGCATAAGCGCGATTATTTTTTTGATTTTCGCGGCTCAATCAATATCCGTAGACACCAAAATAAATCAAGCGGCTTCGGATTACGCTTCCGAAGGGATTGAGGCAACCCGGTCAATCAGAAATCGGAATTGGAATGAATTAATTGATGGCGAATACGGTCTGTTGTTTTCCGGCAATCAATGGATTTTTTCCGGC
>MFKM01000002.1:2865-9116 GCA_001779575.1 Candidatus Jorgensenbacteria bacterium RIFCSPLOWO2_12_FULL_42_11 | reverse complement strand
AAAAATAACCTGACTCGCAAAATTACCAATGCCACTCAAGCCAGCGACATAAAAAATATAAAAAGTTCAATTACTTGGCAAACCGAAACTTCGCGGCCCCAAAGAATTGAACTCGTCGCCCTTGTTACCAATAAGCAAGAAGCGATAGGCGGAGGCGGCGATGGCGGCGGCGCTCCCCCGACGGGCGACTGGCAGAACCCGGTCACATTGGGCAGTATTGATTTGGGAGCCGGCAATTCCGCCACCTATTTGGATGTTAGAAATAAAATTGTTTATCTTACCTCTGAAGCTTCAGCCGTCGCCAAACCGGATTTTTTCATCGTTGATGCCACGAACAGTCAGGCCCCCTCTATTATTTCCAGCCTTAATATCGGCGAGGGTTTAAAAAGCGTTGATACGGCCGGCAATTACGCCTACGCGGTCGGCAAAGACGACGATAAGGCATTTGTTGTCATTGATATAAGCAATTTATCGGCGCCGGTTGAAGTCGCCTCCCTTGATTTGCCCGGCGATGCCAACGCTTTAGCGATATTTTATCGGAATAGTTATGTTTATGTCGGCCGGGCGGACGGCGCTCCGCAAGAATTTTTAATTATTGATGTCTCCAACCCTTTAAGCCCGTCATTGGTTTCCGGACTTTCCGGGGTTGGCGGTGAAATCAACGATATTTATGTTTTTAACAACCGCGCTTATTTAGGCACCGAAGACAATAGTCAAGGAATGATTGTTGTTGACGTAAGCAACCCCGTTTCGCCTTCAATAATGGGGTCTATTAACGTCGGGGATGATGTTTACGGCATTTATCCCAAAAGCGAAAATAATGTATTGGTAGGCGAAAAAACGAAATTTTATATTATTAACGCCTCCGTTGCTTCCGCTATGACAATTTCAGGTTCAACCCTAATCGGCAATAGAACTCGCGATATCGTTTCCGCCGGCTCCCTGGCTTTTCTGGCCACTGAAAATCCAAACGCCGAATTCCAAATTTTTGACATTTCCAATCCCGCCAGCCCTTTATTGTGGGAATCTTTTAATTTTCCGCAAACGGCGACCGGCATAGATTACGAAAACAACCTTGTCTATGTTTCGGTCAAAAGCAATGACGGTCTAAGAATAATTACCTCAACGCCTTAATTAGATGTCAGATGTTGGGTGTTAAAATTTACATGAATCACGAAATAACAATACCAAAAACCAATAACGGCGGTTTTACTCTCATGGAAACCATTATTTACATCGGGATTATCGCCGTCATTCTTAGTTCGTTTTTGCTGATTACCGAACAAATTATTTTTTCAAGCAACCGAACGCGTCAGCAAATAGAACTCGCGGAAAATCAAAAATTTTTAATTCAAAAAATTAATTGGCTACTTAGAAGCGCGGACACCGTTAACGCGCCCGCTCCCGGCGCCACAAGCGCCACTCTTTCAATCAACAAAACAAATTTCGCCGACAATCCCTTGGTTATTGATTTAGTCAATAACGCCATTCGCTTGACAACCGGCGGCGCCGGCGCTATCCCGATAACCAACGATTTGGTAACCGTCACGGACCTGACATTTTACCAATTAACTTTGGACAACCAAAACGCAATCCGACTAGTAGCCAATATGCAAAATGATGTCGCTTCGGTCACTATTGATAAATTTATTTTAATCAAATGAGAAAGGGCTATATCGCGATTATCACAACCATCATTCTGACGATTCTATGCCTAACCATTGCCGTTTCCCTGGGTCTTTCAGCCGCTATTTCAAGATTAGGAAATCGCGACTTTGTTTTAAACACCAACGCTTATTACTTAACGCAATCCTGCCTTGATTACGCCCAGCTCCAATTAGCTTATAACAGCTCTTACGCCGGCAATGAAATAATAACAATCGGCAATTATCAATGCTCTCTCCTGGCCATTGAATCTCCTCCAGCCCAGAAAATTATCAAAGCCACTTCTCAAATAAACAATATAACCGTCAATCTTAAATTAACGGTTGACGCTTACACTTGGCGAATTGTTTCCCTGGAAGAAATTTCTAAATTTTAATTTTAAAATGATTGAATATAGAGTTGGATCGCAAAAAGGTTTCACTTATATTGAGCTTATAATAGTTATCGGCATTTTTATTATTTTGGCTTCAATAGCAATCGTTAATCTGAATCCGGATAATCAATTCGCCCAGGCCAGAAACACGCAACGCGCGTCCCATATTAATACGATCATACTTGCCGTTACCCAAAGGAACGCCGACCACCAGGGGGTATTTGAAGAAAATTGTTCCGCCGGAGCTATCCCCGCCAGCGCCACCAAAATGGCCAATGGCGCCGGCAATTACGATATCGCTTCTTGTCTTGTTCCGATTTATCTCCCTTCAATGTCTTTTGACCCTTCGGCCGCCGACGCTCATTATACCAACTCCACCGATTACGATACCGGTTATTTTATCCAAAAAGCCGCCGGCGCCGGCCGGGTAACCATCACTGCCCCATCAGCTGAACTCGGCCAAGTAATTTCTGTCACTCAATAAAAATAAAAGAGAATGCCCCGCTTGCCGACAAGTAAAAAGAATTTCGCTTTTTTCTATCTCTTCGCCCATTGCGGAGCGCGACGGGCTTTTTTCAAGCCGAATTTTTTCCGCTCCACCATTCGCGGATCTCTTCTTAAATAACCAAAACTTTTAATAACGGATTTTAAATTAGAATCAAACAAAACCAGGGCCCGGGATAAACCGTGGCGCACCGCTTCAGCCTGGCTGTTGATGCCCCCGCCGAAAACTTTGGCGGTAACGTCAATTTTGGCCACTAATTTGGTTTTCTCCAAGGGCGCTAAAATCATCTGCTGAAAACGAGCGGCGGGAAAATATTTTTGATAATCTTTTTCGTTCACCAACAAACCGCCCTTCCGGCCATAAATCCTCACTCGGGCGATGGCCGTCTTCCGTCGGCCTACCGCCTCAAAATACCTTTCCGACCTCACGGGCGAAGCCTTGTCGTCTTTCTCAATCTTTTTTTCTTTTAATGTTTTCTCGGGCATATTTTTATTCTATTATTAATCTTTTCATTCTTTTGGCTTGCAATTTATTTTTAGGAAGCATTCTAAGGACGGCCAGTTGTAAAACTTTTTTCGGGCTTTTTTGAAAAACTTCCCGATAAGTTCTTGCTTTAAGATGGCCGATGTATCCCGCCGGCTGATGATAATAAATTTTTTGCCGTTCTTTCTGGCCGCTTACTTCTATCGCGGCGATATTTTTAACTATCACCCGGTCGGTTCCCGCCATTCTGGGTTCATAATCCGGATTTTTCTTGCCTTGAAGGATAACGGCAACTTCCGAAGCAAGTCGTCCCAATTTTTTATTTTTAGCGTCAAAAATATAATCCATGCCCAGTAGTAGAAACTCGACTTATTAAATTCTCTTTTTATTATGACCTTTATTCATGGTGAAGCTTTAATATGATGTCTTATTAATGCCCTAAGTGAAACCTCCTGAATTTAATTATAAAAAGCAGTCGAGTTTTCACTACTGGGCATATTATTTAACAAATTCCACGGTGACTAACTTTGCTCCGTCATTTTTTCGGGTCAAAGAATGTTTGATAATCCGCAGATAGCCGCCCGGGCGCTCTTTGTAGCGCGGCGCCAATTCATAATAAACTTTATCCGAAGCGACCTGGGTCATTTTTTTTAAAAGAAGACGATAAGCGGCTAAATTTTGCTTTTTTCCGTAAGAAACCAAACGTTCAACGAAAGGCCGCAGAGCTTTCGCCCGGCTTTCGGTAGTTTCAATTTTTTCCCGCAAAATCAAATTATTGGCTAAAATTTTTAAAAAGGCTTTATCTATCATACGCGATTTATTCCTCTTCCTCCGGAGTCAAGGCCGCGGAAACTTTCTCAAAATGGTCTTTCAGGACATTGGCCGTTTTATAAACAGCTTCTGAAGGCGTAATAGAGCCGTCGGTTTCAATCTCTATTTTTAATCTATTGTAATCGGTTCGTTCACCGACCCGCATATTTTCCACCGAAGTGTTCACTTTAGTAATCGGAGAAAAAATAGCATCAAGAACAATCGTGCCGATGGGCAATCTTTCAAACTTCCGGTCCGCCGCCGGTAAATAGCCCAATCCTTTTTCAACGGTCAATTCCATATCCAATTCCGCTTTCTTGTCGGTCAGGCTAACCAAATGAAGTTCGGAATTAACGATTTCCACCTGGGAATTGGTTTTAATATCGCCGGCCCTAACTTCTTTTTCTCCTTTAATCTTAAGAGTCAGAATTTGAGACTCATCGGCGAAAAATTTGAATCGTATCTTTTTTAAATTAAGAGTCAATTCAATGACGTCTTCGGCCACTCCGGGAATTGTCGTAAATTCGTGGCCTACTCCTTTAATTTTTATCCGGGTGACGGCCGCTCCCGGCAACGAAGAAAAAAGAGCCCGTCTTAAAGCGTTGCCCAAAGTCAAACCAAAACCGGTATAAAGCCCCTCAATATGAAAAACACCGGCCTTCCCGTCATCGGAAACCTTCTTTATTTTTACCGTTTCGCTAAGATCATGATAAAGTTTTGTCATATATTAATGTTATTTAAATTTTTGAGCGTCCGGCTCTTTTATCTTGAATAATACTCGGCGACTAAATTAAGGTCAAATGGCCAATTTTCTTCATGGGGCTTATCAATCAATTCGCCTATCAGTTTTTCTTTATCAAGTTTCAGCCATTTTGGCGGTTCGTTTTTTTTCAATTTCAGTTCCAATCCTTCAAAAACTTTTAATTTCCGAGAATTGGCGTATAAACCTATTTTGTCGCCGATCCTCAAAAGATAAGAAGGAATGGTCACTTTCCGATCGTTCACCGCAAAATGGCCGTGGTTTATTAATTGACGCGCGATAATCCGCGAATCGGCCAATCCCGAACGGAAAAGAACATTATCCAAACGCTTTTCCAATAATTCCAAAATTGCTTCGGTTTGCTTTTTACCGCGGAAAAGCCGGCGCATCTGACGATTATTCAAACCGTAAGTAATCTGCACTTTTTGCTTTTCTTGAAGTTGCCGGCCATATTCAGAAGGTTCTTTCCTTCGTCCTCCTTTTTTATTGCCATGAACGCCGGGCTTATAGGGCCGGCGAATCGTGGCGCATTTCGGGGAAGCGCAACGAAAAGCTTTTAAAAAAAGCTTGACTCCCAATGATCTTTCTTTTTTTTCGGTTGCTCTAAATACCATAAAATTTTGGTTTTATTTTTGTTTAATTATACCCGTCTCGCCTTCGGCGGCCGAGGGCCATTATGCGGAATCGGAGTCATATCTTTAATAGACAGAATATCAAAGCCGCGATTAGCCAGGGCTTTGAGAGCGGAATCGCGACCGCCGCCAATGCCTTTTATGTAAACTTCCACGCTGAAAGGGCCGGAACGCTGGAGTTTCTCGGCTACCGCTTCGGCCACTTTACTGGCGGCGAAAGCAGTGGCCTTTTTGGGGCCGGAAAATCCCAAAGAACCGGCCGTAACCCAAGCCAAAACATTTCCTTTAATATCGGTGGCGGTTATAGCGGTATTGTTATAACTCACTTTGATATAAATGCGCCCGGTTTCAACCCGCTGTTTAACTTTTTGAACCTTTTGGCGAGCTGAAGCCGTTTCAGTTGAAACCCCTTCTTTTAAAACGGCTTCTTCGCTTTTAGTGGCTATTTTCTTTTTACCCATGGTTTTATTTCAGTTCCGTTTTCCTTCGGCCGCTGCCGACAGTTCGACGAACGTTGCCGCGGACGGTTCGGGAATTAGTTTTGGTCCGCTGTCCTCTTACCGGTAAACGTCTCAAATGACGGGCGCCCCGATAACTGACTATTTCTTTCAACCGATTGATATTTTGCTTAATAGATTGGCGAAGCTCCCCTTCTATTTTATAATTTTTCTCAATATAGTCTTTCAACTGATTAAGTTCTTGAGCGTCTAAATCCTTGAGGCGTTTCCCGGAATCAATCTTGGCGGCTTTAATAATCCGGCGCGCCGAAGGAATCCCGATGCCGTAAATATAGGAAAGGGATATTTCCGCTCTTTTATTGTCTGGTATGTTTAAACCCAAGAAACGCATATTATTATTTAATTTCTATCCCTGTCTCTGCTTGTGTTTGGGAGTGGAACAAGTAACATAAAGCCGTCCGCGACGCCGGACGGATATACATTTTTTGCAAATTTTTTTAACCGATGATCGGACTTTCATGTTAATGTTGTTTAAATTTATGAGCGAAACCCAATGTTGAGCAAA
>MFKM01000002.1:0-2858 GCA_001779575.1 Candidatus Jorgensenbacteria bacterium RIFCSPLOWO2_12_FULL_42_11 | reverse complement strand
CTTATTAATTTTATAAACAATATCCCAAGCAAAACTGGGGAGGGGTAAAGGTTTTCTTACAAAATTGCCCTCGCTTCACGGCTCGGAAATTTTGAGAAAACTCTTTACAGCCTTCTTACTATTCTCCCTCTTTTATCGTCATACGCAGTGGTTTCAACAACGACGCGGTCGCCGGGAATCACTTTGATATGATGAAGCTTCAAGCGGCCGCCCAGATAAGCCAAGATTTCCCGATTATCTGTTTTCAGCCGAATTCTAAAAGTTAAGCCCGGCAAGGCCTCTTCAATAATCCCCTCCACGCTAATCGTTTTTGAATTCAATGGCATTAATGTTTCCCATAATAAAGGTCAAATCGTTAAAAGTCAAGGTCTTTTGGCGTAAATGACAATCCCCGCCAATACCGAATAATAAACCAAAATGGCCCAAAAATTGACGCTTGGGTTAATCGGCAAAGTGATCTTGGCGAATAAATTGATAATGAAAATTTCATAATTCAAAAACAGAGAAACCAACCAACCAAAAATCAGAGCCAGGTAATACGATAAAAAATTAAAGAAACCGATGGCAAACCCCAAGCTCATCGTCAAAGGAACGGCCGTCAAAATCAAGATATTGGCGATTAAGGCCGTGAAAGAAAAATTGCCGAAATTGACAATCAAAACGGGAGCGGTCGCCAATTGAGCGGATAAAGTCATTAAAAAGTTCTCCCGCCAAGCAAAAAAGCCCGGCTTGTCGCCGAATCCAAATAATTTCTTGAGCGCCGGCCGAAGATAAACTATGCCCAAGACCGCCAAAAAAGACAACTGGAAACCCAGGTCAAAAACCAAAACCTTGGGATTAAACAAGGCAATTAAAAAAGCGGCCAGGGCAATGCTGTTTCGGGGGTCGTAAATCCGACCCGTCAAGTTGGCCAATAAAACGGCAAATCCCATAATGGCCGCCCGAACGGCTGACGAACCGAAGCCAGTCATGGCCACAAAACCTAAAATAATCAAAATGGCGGCGATAAAAGTCAAAAATGGCGATAAAAGAAAACCGATCGCCGCGGCTACCGCCGACGAAATAATAGTGATATTCTGTCCCGAAAGGGCAGTCAAATGGGCAGTGCCGCTCAAGCTCATCGCTTTTTTGAATTCTTTGCTAAAACCGCCGCGCTCTCCGAAAATCAAACCGGCCAAAAGGGCGGCCTGCTCGGGAACTAAAATTTTAGAGTAGGAATCAACGATTGAATTTTTAAACTTAAAAAGGGCGGCTTTGATTGGCGAACCCAGCCCGGATTTTTCTAATTTGACTTCGGGAAAATTCGTTAAACCGCTGATATTTTCTTTGGCTAAATAATCGGCATAAGAGCCGGGCGGAGGCGCTTCTATTTTTCCCCTGAAAGCCAATTTATCTCCGTAATGAAATCGAGGATAAAGCGCTAGCTTTGCCGAAATTTTGCCTTGATAAGGCTCATTGAGCTTAACCGTCAAAGTTTGATTTCCGGAATTAATTTGAGGGCCGTCAATCGCCAAGCCGCTGAAATTTATTTTCCTGTTAAAGTCAATCTTGATGTCTTTAAATTTTACATCGTCCCATTTGTAATAACCGGCGCCGGCAAGAATGAAAACGGTTAAAACCGCGAGCAATGCTCGCTTTTTTGTAGAAAAATTTGTAGATTCGGGCGAATTCGTGGTTTTGAATCGGTCTAAAAACAAAAGAATCGCCGCCGAAAGGACAGCGGCGACAGCGATGATTAAAAAACCAAACCCGAAACTGGCGGCTAAAATGCCCATGAGAAAAAAGACAATGCTGAAAAAGAAAATGTCGTAAGAAGGCATACATTGAGCTACTATACTAATTCGACGATCGTCAACTTAGTATAGTAAGTTAATTCTGAAGGAGTTAAATAAGAACCAACGCTGTCTCAATTATAAATACTATCCCGCTTATCAATTTTAAGAATGTAAATCGCGCCTCTTTTAACGTCGAAGATTAGGCGGTATATCCCAATTCGAAAACGAAATTCGCCCTCACGATAATCGGTAAGGTGTTTGGCAAATTTTAAAGGATTTTCTTGTTTAGCGTAAAAACACATCTTTAGAACGATGCGTTTTTGGATTAGGCGGGGCAAATCTCTTAATTGTTTAGCGGCTTTTTGGGTATAGAAAATCTTCATTAAAAGCCGAGCTGTTTGAATAGTTTCTCTTGTGGAATAACTTTCTTTTGTTTTACGTCTTCTCTGGCTTCGCGAATGTCCATTAAATGCTCTAAATAAACCCAAAAATCCTTGAAGCGTTCCTCAAGTTTTTTTAAGCGAAGATATTCCACTTTTAGGATAAAAACCTTATTCTTTGTTGTTATACTATCATTAGCTATAACCATATAATTTATTCTATCACAGTTAAAAATCAAAAGTCAAACACCTAAAAATTTAAAAACTCCGAACATAAAGAAAATAATGCCAAAAAAGAAAATGTCGTAAGAAGGCATTTAAATGGTTTATTTATTATACTAAAATTTTTTGGATAAAAAAATCGCCAAGATCTTAAACAGCTTCTTGGCGATAAAACAAAAAAATATTTATTTCGGTTATTTTATTATCTCCCTTAAGTCCTCCTCGGTTATTCCTAGCGCATTAAGTTTAATGACGGCATCCTGGCGTTTCTGTTTTGTTATTTGTTTTTCTTGCTCATATTGACGTTGTTTCTCTTCCTGTAATGCCTTTTTGGCTTGCTTGTCGGTGTCGGTCATTTCAACGAACTTTCTTACTTGGATGTAATCTGGGATATGTTCTATCAACACCGGCTTGGTTTCCAGAAACTGTCCTGAATGAATGGGTTTGTAGTCGTAGATATGCCCTAAATCTATCTTGTATT
>MFKM01000001.1 GCA_001779575.1 Candidatus Jorgensenbacteria bacterium RIFCSPLOWO2_12_FULL_42_11 | reverse complement strand
CCCAAAAATAACTCCGACGCCCAAAGGGATCGGAGCCCCGACCAAAAACGTCGGGGAAAAATGCTTTCGGTTGACAAAATTATTGAATTAACTAAACTGGATTCGCAAACCGTCAATAAAACCATCGCCTTTTTAATTATCAAGGGCGAGATTAAAGAAGTTCTGGGCCGATATAGTTTATAAAAATATGAATCTAATAATCGTTGAATCGCCAAGCAAAGCGAAAACTATCGCGAAATACGTCGGCAAAAATTACGTGGTGAAATCTTCAGTCGGCCATATTCGCGACTTGCCGAAAAACAACAAAAAGGCGATAGACGTCAAACATGGCTTCGCGCCCTGCTACGAAATAATAAAAGGCAAGGAAGGAATTGTGGCTGAAATCAAAAAACTCGCCAGGTCTTCAAGCGAAGTTATTCTGGCAACCGATCCCGACCGCGAAGGCGAAGCCATTGCCTGGCACATCGCCGAAGTCCTGAACCTCAAAAGCAAGAAAGCGCGAAGAATATCGTTCCATGAAATCACCAAAGAAGCCGTGGAAGAAGCAATGCGGCATCCGCGGAAAATTGATGAAAATTTAAGAAAAGCGCAGGAAGCGCGCCGGGTTTTAGATCGGCTGGTCGGCTACGATTTAAGCGGTCTTATCTGGAAAAAAGTCCGATACGGCCTTTCGGCCGGCCGCGTCCAGTCCCCGGCCCTCCGCATTGTTATGGAACGCGAGCGGGAAATTCGCGCTTTCAAACCGGAAAATTATTGGACGATAACGGCTGACTTTTTTAATGACAAAAAAGAGGCGCTGTCATTCGTCTGCTCTGAAGAACCGCGCGACCAAAAAGAAGTCAACAAAATTCTGGAAAAAAGCAAAAAAGAAGATTGGTCTGTCATCAGCGTTGAAGAAAAAGAAACAAGAAGAACGCCGCTCGCGCCGTTTATCACGTCTACTTTGCAGCAAACCGCGAGCTCCCGACTGGGATTTTCGCCTTCACGGACAATGTATTTCGCCCAAGGGCTTTATGAAGCGGGCCACATTACCTACATGCGAACCGACAGCCTAAATTTATCAGTCAACGCGGTTGGGGAAATATCCAAAAAAATACTGGAAAAACTGGGAAAGAATTATTTAGAAAATAGAATCTATAAAACTCAAAGCAAAAATGCCCAGGAAGCGCACGAAGCCATCAGACCGAGTCATTTTTCCGTGGAATCAGCCGGCGGAACCGAAGAAGAAAAAAGACTTTATAAATTAATCTGGAACCGAACTGTCGCTTCCCAAATGAGCGACGCGAAAATATTGAAAACAAAAATTTCGGCAAACATAAAAAAGGAATATATCCCCGATTTTACCCTGACGGGGTCGCGAACGCTCTTTGACGGCTGGCTGGCAATTGAATCGGAAGCGGCTGGAAAAGAAATTGAAGTTCCAAAAACCAACAAAGGCGACGCTCTGAACCTGGAAAAAATTGAAGCCGAAGGAAAAGAAACAACGCCGCCGCCAAGATACACCGAAGCCGGATTGGTTAAAGAACTGGAAAAACGCGGCATCGGCCGACCGAGCACCTACGCGACCATCATCAAAACCATCCAAGACCGCGGCTACGTGGGAAAAATCCAAAAAGCGCTGCATCCGACGGATACGGGCGAAGTTGTCAGCGACTTTTTGGAAAAAAATTTCGGCAATATTATCGCCGATTCCTTCACGGCCGACATGGAGGACAAGCTTGACGAAATCGCGGCCGGCAAAAGAGAATACGCGAAAACGCTCGGCGACTTCTATGGGCCTTTCGCGGAACAGGTTAAAGAGAAAAGCAGCGCCGAAAAAATAACCACTTTGGGGGAAGCGGACAAAGGCATTGTTTGCCCGGAATGCGGAGGCAATATGGTCATTAAGCTCGGTCGCAACGGAAAATTCTTAAGCTGTTCGCGGTTCCCTGATTGCGTCGGCGCCCGAACCATTGACGGAAAAGCGATGGAGCCGCCCAAAGAAACCGGTGAAACCTGCCCCAAATGTCTAGAAGGAAAACTCATTGAACGCGAAGGAAAATTCGGCAAATTTATTTCCTGCAATAAATACCCGAAATGCCGTTATATCAAAAAAGACGCGGCGGCCGAGGAAGCGAAGAAAACCAATGTCGCCTGCCCTCTTTGCCAGAAAGGAGTTTTAGCCGAAAAGCGAGGCCGGTTCGGAATATTTTACGGTTGCTCAAACTATCCGGACTGCAAATACATCATGAAATCAAAACCCACCGGAAATACTTGCAAAGAGTGCGGCTCGCTTATGATGGATGGAACAAAAACAATTCCGGAACGATGCAGTAACAAAAACTGCCCCAACCACAATCCCCATAAAAAATAAACGACAAAAAGAAAACCGCCTGAGAAAATTTTTTCAACAGGCGGTTTTTTATAGAAAAACTGGAAAAAGCTCTCTGCGCAATTCTTTAAAAGATTGACCTGTGTAAAGTATGGCTTTGCACCTCCCTTCGCTGCAATCATTAATGGCTTGGACTACATCTTCCCTATCGTCAAAGTATCGATCGCAATTAGCCAGCACAATTCTTTTTTTAAAATCAATGGTGTTTTCTTTGGGATTTTCTTTTAGTATCAGGGATTCAAAATAGAACCCATTGGCTATCAGCCATTTCCCAAGTTCTTCACGGTAATTGGGGTTAGAAGCCGAGACGATTCCAATCCTTAATCTCATCTTTCTAAGTTCTTCCATCAAAGCTCTTATTTCTGGATTGGGCTTGCGAATAAATCGATTGTAAAATTTTTGTGGAAACCGATATCTTTGCCAAAAGTAGAAAAAACCTTCGTTCAAAATTACAGCATTTTTTTGATCTTTCAAAAAAGACAAACTCACAACCTCGTCAAAATCAAACATTATACAATCCATCGTCCCCCTCCTTCCTGTTTTTCCTCATTAGGAAATTAGATTATGGCCTTAATCCTCTTAAAGCGAAAACAGAACAGTGTAAATCCCAATAGTCCATCGCTTTCTCTAAATCCTGAACTTGCTGGCTTCCGGGGCCGCAGTTCTCAGCCAAATAAATTTTAAACTCTTTGATCGTTTGATTAGCTCTCTTGAAGACAAAATCTACTATATCTAAACCTTCATGTTCGCGGATTGAAATTTCTGAGGTCATCTTTTCCATTTGCCCCTCCTTTTTTTCCATTTTTTTTAATTCTCCGATATTTAAAAGAGCTTAAAAAAATAATTTCATAATATTATCATATTTTCTAAATTACGTCAATCAGAGGGTCAAAATTCGCGAACCGTTTTCGGTCACCGCCACCGTATGCTCAAAATGAGCGGTTAAACTAGCGTCAGCCGTAGCGAAACTATCATCGGAGCGCTGGACAATTTTCCCTTTGCCCGAACAAGCCATCGGCTCAATGGCCAAAACCATTCCCGGTTTCAATTCCAGCCCCTCGCCCCTTTTGCCGTAATTGAGAACGGTCGGGTCTTCATGCACTTCAAAACCAACACCATGACCGGTTAAGCCCCGAATAACCGTGAAACCGGCTTTTTGAATTGTCGTTTCAATAACAAACCCCAAATCGCCTAAATGCTTGCCCGGCTGAATTTCGTTGATAGCGGCTTCCAACGCTTTCTTCGCGGTTTCAATTAATTTTTGAGCGATAGGCGTAATTTTTCCGATCCCCAAAGTAATGGCGGCGTCGCTGATGTATCCTTTATAATCCACCCCCAAATCAATTTTCAACAAATCCCCGGAACGCAATTGATAAGGAGACGGACAGCCGTGAACCACTTTTTCGTTAAGAGAAAGACAAACCGCGGCGGGGAAAGGCCGATGGCCGCTTCCCGGCCGATAACCCAAAAAAGCCGGTTTCGCGCCGGCTTCCTGAATTAAACGCCGGGCCAAATCATCCAAAAAATCCAAGGCAACGCCTATTTGAGCTTTTTGAGAAAGTTTTTCCAAAACTTTCGCCAAAATCCGGCCCGACTTGGCTATCATTTCAATATCTTGTTTTGTTTTTAATCTGACCACGTATTTACTAAAAAAATGTTTACTAAAGCTTTAGGACGATCGTTTCAAAACTTTAGTAGTCCGTATTTATTGCCCGAACGATTTTTTGATAAACCTTGTAAGGAGCCGGTTCGCCGTCTAAAGAAAATATCTTATAACCTTCTTTTTTTAATTGATCAAAAATCGGCCGGGTTCGCTTTTGGTATTCCGCTAAACGCGTTTCAAAAACCTTGGGGTTGTCATCAATTCTTTTTTTGAAAGGGCCGGCGCAAACGGCGCAACAAGGAGTTTTGCCGATATACAAGAACAAAGCCGGTTGGCCGCAAACCGCGCAGATTTCCCGACGCGAATTTCTTTTAATGGAAGTTTCGGGACTGATTTTTAGCTCAAAAATAAAAATATTTTTCCGGCCGTAAAGTTTTCCCAGAACTTCCATCAATCCTTGATTGATTTCATCGCCAAAAGATTCAAATATCGTCCTCGGCGAACCGGAGAAAACAATACCGCAACCCGCCGCCGCTATTTTCTTGGTTTCTCCCAAAACCAGTTTTAAAACGAAAGACGGGGTGCTAAGCTTCCCCGATTGATTTAATAATTTCTCTTTTTGAATTGTCTTGTTTTTTGAAAATTCGGGATTATAAAGCAAGTTTCTTAAATACTGGCCGGTGTCAAAATTAACAAAACCGAAATTTTTAGACAAAAGATTAGCCAATGTCCCTTTCCCCGAGCCGGGAGGGCCGTATAAAATAATCGCTTTCGTCATGTATTTTATAAATTAAAATATCCCCTCGTATTCTCTGGTCACCAATTGCGAATCTATTTGTTTCATTGTTTCCAGCGCCACCGCCACCACAATCAACAAAGCTGTCCCGCCAATGGTAAAGGCCGACACCCCCATAGCCAAACGGGTAATATTGGGCAGAATGGCTATCAAACCCAAGAAAAGAGCGCCAAAAAGGGTAATCCGGCTGACAATCTTGGCGATGAAGTCGCTCGTCGGCTGGCCGGGCCGCAATCCGGGAATAAACCCGCCGTTCTGTTGAAGATTTTTGGCGATTTCCTGGGGGTTGAAAGTGATGGCCGTGTAAAAATACGCGAAAATCACCACCAGAATAAAATAAACCGAACTGTAAATCCAGGCGTTATTGAGAAAAGCCGTCACCCAGGAATTTAACTTCAAAGAAAAATCAACGGAAAAAATGGAAACGGCCTGGGCGATAAACTGGGGAAAAAGCAAAACCGAAATGGCGAAAATAATGGGAATGACGCCGGCTTGATTGGCTTTCAATGGCAGATAGCTCGCCACGCCGCCGTACATTTTCATCCCCCGCACTCGTTTGGCATAGGAAACCGGAATTTTTCTCTCGCCTTCGTTGACGAAAGTAACGCCGGCGATGACCGCTATCGCCAAGATGGCAAAAATCACGTAAGAGGGCAAGGCCGCCGGATTATAACTAAAAATCAAAGAACGCAAGCCGGCCGGCAAACCGCTGACAATGCCGGCGAAAATAAGCAAAGAAACGCCGTTGCCGATTTTATATTCGCTGATCAATTCTCCAAGCCACATCAAAAGAACCGAACCGGCCGTTATTACCAAAACATTAATAAGCAAGTTAATCAGGGTTAATTGGCCGATTGCTTGTTGGGATATTAATAAATTCAAAAAACCATAAGCCTGGAGAATGGCCAAGGGCACCGTCAGGTAACGGGAAAGACGATTGAATTTAGCCCGGCCGGCGGCTCCTTCTTCGTAATAAATCTCCTTCAGTTTGGGGAAAATAATCATCAATAATTGCAAAATAATAGTCGCGGTGATATACGGGCTAACCCCGAGCATCATGATGGACAGATTGGACAGGGCGCCGCCGGAAAAAATATTCAAAAAACCAAAAAGCTGGTTGGAAGCAAAAAATTCCCGCAATTTTTCGGGGTCAACGCCGGGAATGGGAATAGCCGCCATTAATCTAAAAACGGCCAGCAAAAAAGCCACTATTAAAATTTTGCGACGGAGGTCTTTAACTTTGAAAATCTGAATAATTTTATTCATAAATAGAATTTCATTCTATTTTCTATTTTCCCTCCCTTCGGGAGGTCTCCCGTAGGGAGATATTTTTTCAACACTGCCGCCGGCGGCCTTAATTTTTTCCTCGGCTTTTCTTGACACTTCCAACCCTTTGATTTTCAAAGTCTTTTTTAATTCTCCTCCGGATAAAATTTTAACTCGCTGGCCCAGTGTCTTGATAAAACCTTTTTCCCGCAGATTTTTTTTATCTATCACCTGCTTATTTTCAAATTGTTTCTCTAATTCTCCCATGTTGATAATCAACGGTTTTGGCCCCAATGGTTTGTTCTTAAATCCCCGCCGTTTGGGAATTCTGATAATCAAATCCCGTTCGGCCGGCCGAATTTTAGCGCCAGCCCGCGATTTCTGTCCTTTTTGACCCCGGCCGGAATAAGTGCCTCGCTTCCCGCCACGGGCAATGCGTTTTTTATTTTTAAAACCGTGAATTGGTTGTAATTGATGAAGTTGCATATATTTAGCGATTGGTCGCTGGTAAATTATTATTGGGTGGCTTTAAATTCCTTTAGGGCTTCTATGGTCGTCAAAGCATTGGTTAATTTATTGGAAGTCCGGCCCAAAATTTTAGCGGAAATATCTTTAATGCCGGCTAATTCAAGAACGAACCGACAAGCGCCGCCGGCAATCAAACCGTGGCCGGCTTTGGCCGGTTTCAAACGAACCCGAGCCGCGCTGTATTTCGCGTCAATTTCGTAAGGAATGGTTCGGTTGTCCTTTAATTTTATGGTAATCAAATTCTTCAGGGCGTCGCGTTTCGCTTTTTCAACGGATTGAGCAACATCGGCTCCTTTAGCCAAACCGACGCCGATTCTGCCGTTTTTGTCGCCGATAACCACCGTGGCCCGGAAACGAAATCTTTTGCCGCCGGCGACTACCCGCGTTACCCGTCTAATGTCCAAAACCTTTTCGTTAAATTCTGATTTTTTTTGTTGAGTGATATTTCTCATAAAGGGCTGAAATAATTACAATTGCAATCCGTGTTCTTTAAAAGCTTCGGCCAACGCCTTTACCCGACCGTGGTATTGATAAGCGCCTCTATCAAAAATCGCCGCTTTGATTCCTTTCTCTTTGGCTTTTTTGGCGATCAATAATCCCACGACCTTGGCTTGGGCTTTTTTATCGCCGGCCGCTCCGGCTTCTTTGGTTGAAGCCGCTGCCAAAGTCCGACCACTTGCGTCATCAATTAATTGAGCGTAAATAAAACGATTGCTTCGAAAAACGTTAAGTCGCGGCCGTTCCGCCGTGCCGCTGATTTTGGCCCTCACCCGTTTTTTTCTCATTTCGCGAATTTTATTTATTGGTTTTTTCATATTATTTATTTAGCGACGGCGGTTTCCACTTTTTTACCGGTCTTTTTCTTAATAACTTCGCCCTGGTATCTGATGCCTTTTCCTTTATAGGGTTCCGGTTTTTTCAGGTCCCTGATTTCGGCCGCGATTTTGCCTACCAAAGCTTTGTCAAATCCAAAAATTTTAAGAATGTTTTTTGAAATTTCGGTTTTAATTCCGGCCGGTATGGGAAACCGGATAAGATGGGAGAATCCCAATTTAAATACCAGTTCTTCGCCGGCTTTTTCAACCCGAAAACCAATGCCTTCAATTTCCAAAATTTTGCTGAATCCTTGCGAAAGACCAATGACGGCGTTGTTCGCCAACGACCTCGTTGTTCCCCAATTAGTCCGGCTTTGCCGATTTTTTTTCTCAATCGTAAAAGACAAAATTTTATCGGAAACGGAAGCCAAAACTCCGGCCAAAATTTTTAAATTAAGCATTTCGCCTTTGGTATTTTGGAAATCAATCTCCCGGTCTTTGATTTCAACGCTGATTCCTTCGGGAATAACAATTATTTTTTTACCGATTTTAGACATATGCCAATGTTGTTTAAATTTTCGAGCGAAGTTCAATGCGTAGCGATGAAAATTTATCTACAACATTGAGCACCCCTCTCCAGTTTTGCTAATGATATTATTATTGAAATAAGAAAAATTGTCCAGAATAAACTTATTAATTTTCTAAACAATATCCCAAGCAAAACTGGGGAGGGGTAAGATTTTGTTACCAAAATTACCGCGACTTCGTCTTGTAATTTTGGACAAAATTCTTACCATATTTCAAAAAGCACCTGACCGCCCAATTTTTGTTTTCGGGCTTCTTTATCGCCCATAATTCCCTTAGAAGTGGAAATCACTCCCGTGCCATAACCGCTTTTCACTCGCTTGATATCTTTGCATCCGGAATAAAGCCTTCTTGACGGCCGACTGATAATTTTTAACCCCTTAATGGCTTTTTCGTCTTTAAGGTCTATTTCAATCATTTGCTTGGCCAATTTCCCTTTAGCTTCAACGTTTTTCAAAAAACCGTGCTTCAAAAGAAGCTCCGCGATTGTCAAATCCATTTTGGCGAAAGGAGTTTTCAGGGATTTTTTTCCGGCTTCCTGCGCGTTTTTTATTTTTATTAATAAATCTATATACATACCCAGTTAACTCAACTCCGAAAGACAAAAATCTCTTATCTCGGAGTTAATTAGGATTAAAACGACTAGTTTGTTTTTGTTTTGATTGTTCATGATAACTTGTTTAATGATTTTTGTCACGCTGTATTCTTTTATTTACTTTGATAGGTTCTTTAGACATAACCGATGGAGCAACATTCGTCTTTTTGTCCAATAACAGATTACCACAGAAGAATACCATCGGAGTTGAGTTACTGGGCATATTACCAAGATGCTTTTTTAACTCCGGGAATTTGGCCCTTGCTCACCAATTCTCTGAAACATATCCGGCAAAGACAAAAATCCCTGATATAGCCTCTTTTCCGACCGCAACGAAAACAACGCCGAACAATACGGGTGCTGTATTTGGGAGTTTTTTGAGATCTGGCTATAACCGATTTTTTGGCCATATTTTTGTTTTAAGCTTTTAGTTTTAACGGAACGCCCAATTTCCTATATAACTCAATCGCCTTTCCTCGATTCTTGGTCTTGGTAACAATGGTTACTTCTAAACCGAAATCCACCTTGGTTGTGTCGGCGTCAATTTCCGGAAAAATCAGCTGGTCCGCGAGACCCACCGAAAGATTGCCGGAAGCGTCAACATTCTTTAAATCCAAACCGCGAAAATCTTTGATTCGGGGCAACACCGCATTAACAAAACGACTGAAAAAATCAAACATTCTTTTGCCCCGGAGAGTGACCTTCAAACCGACAATGTCTCCCAATCTTGTTTTAAAACCGGCAATGGCTTTTTTGGCCGGCCGGCTGATCGGTTTCTGACCGGTAATCAAAGACACCTCCTGGACAATTTCCGGAAATATCTTTTCTTCAAACTGCCCGAGCTGCCTTAACCGGCCCACTCCGACATTAACCACTATTTTTTCTATATTTGACGTTACTAAATTCGGCTTTGACATTTTTTGCAATATCTAAATTTAATATCTTTTTCAAAGCGATATCCGACTCGGGCTGACTGTTTGCAATTTGGGCAAACAAGCATCAGGTTGGAAACGGTTATCGGCCGGCTGATTTTAACGACTTCGCCTTTTTCGCCCTGCTTTTTAGGCCGCATGTGTTTTTTGTAGAGATTCAATCCGTCAACGATTAATTTCCGCGATTTTAAATCCGCCTTAATCACCTTGCCGGTTTTGCCCCGGTCTTTGCCCTTCAATATTTTTACTATGTCGTTTTTATGTATTTTCATATTTACACGATTTCTTCGGCCATGGCCATAATTTTCTCAAAACCCTTTTCTTTCAATTCTTGGGGAATTGGACCGAAAATTCTGGTTCCCCGAGGTTCTTTTTTGTCGTCAATCAAAATAGCGGCATTTTCATCAAAACGAATATAGGTGCCATCGGGCCGCCGCAACAACTTACGCTGTCTGGCAATCACCGCTTTCACCACGTCCTTTTTTTTCACCCCTTTTCTCGGTTCCGCCACCCTAACCGAAGCGATAATAATATCCCCGATTCGGGCATAGCGTCGTCCAGTTCCGCCTAAAATCCTGAAACATCGGATGATTTTTGCTCCGGAATTATCGGCTACATTTAATATTGTTCGTTCTTGAATCATATTGATTGTTAATCTCTAGGGCTAGTGG